>NZ_BAACAP010000177.1:0-52945 GCF_045865695.1 Scytonema hankhaensis NUACC26 | reverse complement strand
AATAAACTACCAAGTAACGTTCGTGCCAACGCACCAATTTGTTGGTTTCTTCCTTTAACCAAAACTTACCTAACTCCACTTCAAAGCCCTTTCCCACAGGAGGTTCAAGTTCATCCTGTCGCGGTAAACGAATCTCCACTGTCTGGGAAAGTGGGTCAAGTACCCATTGCTGAAGATATTGGGGGTGTTGCCCACTCATGGGTACAGGGAAGCAATAAACACCTCCATTTGCTGCTATTTGGGCGCGAGTTGCTATCGAGCCTGCTTTGCAATCGGCAACGAAGACAAACTTTTTATGCCCAATGACTTTCGCCATTTTTTGCCAGGTGGGGAAATATAATGGGTCATCGGCTCCATTACCTTCAAGGGTGGCGCTGACCAATGGCATTCCCATTGGGTCGAGGGTTGCCAGTAATTGACGGTATTGCAGCAAGTCTGGGCGAAAATCTTTGGAGTACCCATGACGCAGTAGACTTTCTTCTGGCGATTCACCCTGTTGATGATTCACACTAAAACTGCTTGTATCAGCTCGTGCCACTTCTGTCGGTAATTCGTAGGCACGAATCAGATGTCGTCCCAACTTTATTTCTATTTCAAGCCTTGCCTCTGACTGCTTACCTAATTCTTCTACTACCCTTCCCAATCGGTCATCACTGGCATCTTTTTCCGCTATCGACCACCCGGTGCTTAACTCTAAAATATGCACGGTGTGCTTCTACCCAAGGTTCCACCGCAGATAACCGATGGTCTGACTGGGTCGTGATATATGTTAATAATAATACACTCAATTTTCCGTAGCTCAGTCCTTTGTGGTTTCCATGCGGTTCCCTCAGTTTTTGGTCAATACATTTGGCTATCTCCATCTGTTTGAGCCATTCCACTATTACGGGAATATCGTCAATCCGCTCAGAAGTTATTTCCATGATTTTTTTGGTGATCTGACGTTGGCGAAAAAGGACTCTTGTGTATACTAGTACCGTGCGGCGTAAATACGCCTACCATTTTCAAAGACTACAAATGATGATTTTTTCAAGGTTCGTAATGGTGGGTTTATTTCCGCCATGCTGTACTAGCTAGTTAGTGCCGCAATAAAATGATTGAGGGCAATAAGATGCTGCTTTGTAGCCTGGAGCTTGCTTGCCTAACTTTAATTGTAGTAAAACTTCGTCACGTAAAGTTGAGAGTGTTGTCACCGAGAGTGGCGTAGTCGCAAGTTCAACAACACTAGTTTTGGCTTGATCCATTGGCTCTTTTTTCCATGTAATACTTGGGTTAGCATTGCCCCTAATCACCTGTTCCAAGTAATCAGCTCTACTCATACCGAAGCATTCAGCCGCGATCCCCAAAGCCTTCCAGGTTTCATCAGTTACTCTTAAAGAGCGTACTTGACGATAATCATCGTCTTTCAGCGCGAACTTGCCTTGAATGTCCCGCTTCAACATTACTCTTCTCCCGTGTATTACACAGTAAGGTTAACCCCAAATTGGTGAAGTTTTTAATGTATTACACTGAGTTACATCAAGGGGATGTTTTATGAGGAACAGCCTCCAATCGAATTCAATTTTCTCCCATGTAATACACGGAAACACCCTATTTCCCTCCCAGCCGTGTATTACATCGTTAATCTGACAAAGCTTTCCCCAAGTATTACACGGGGTTTGGCTTTATTGTCCACAATCACGTTGAAACCTTGGACAGTAAGCCATTAATTCCTTTCTCCCTTCAATCAGGAGCGAACGTACAGTAATTGATAATCTGATGAACTAATACATTGCGACTTCAACCATGTTGGATAGTTTGTTGTGCCTACCATTGACGTTCTTTAGTATCTTTAACAGCGTCTAAAATATGGACGTTATGACCCTAAGGAATTTGTGCAACAACCTGTTGCACAAATTGTTCGTTTGGATTACTTAACCCACTAGCAATTCAAATTACCGAACTCATAGCACAAGGTCTAACTACTATTGTCAATGCTCTTTGATACTCTTCTTCTGTTTTTATTAGCTTAGGCTGATATTGAATTAGTAGGTCAGTATAGGTAAGAAATACTTTGCGATCGCACATCATGTTCGCTATACGTCCGGTTAACAGTTTCAAAAAGGTATTTCCCGTACTTTCGTTCTTGTTGACACAGAACAACCAGAGATAATTACACAGTTTAAGCCAGTAACCACCCGAAAGCGATCGCTATACCCAAAATACATTAAATTGACAAGTTGAAGTAGAGGTGCTTCCCCATTGTGTTATCTTTTAGTTAGGTAGCTAATTATAAGGTAACTAATTATAAGCTAATTGTCATCTTTCAAGAATCACCCAATTGCGAAAGGAGAACTAGATGAAAAAGTTGAGTGTCAAACCCAAGAACTGGCTACTGTCTTTCCATGTAGCCTCTGGAGGGATTTGGTTAGGAACAGCACTTTGTATTGTTGCAGTTGCCATAACGAAAAAAAACATACTAAATGGAGACGAGCTTTATGGCATCAACTCAGTATTAAAGTTTATGGATGATTGGGTAATTATTCCAACTGCTATTCTGTCACTAATCACTGGTGGACTGCTTTGTTGGCTCACTATCTGGGGATTTACAAAACATTATTGGGTTATCGTGAAATGGGTAGTAACTGTGACATTAATTACCACAGGAACAATTTGGCTAGGTCCTTGGTTAAATACCATGACTGCCATTTCCGAAACAGAACGAATACAGGCTTTACACAACCCACTATACATACTTAATCAACAGGGTGTAATCCTTGGCGGTGCGATTCAAACTGCTTGCTTATTAGCGATCGTTGCAATTTCAATAGTTAAACCTTGGGGAAGACGGCTAGTCAAACAATCAAAAGAAATGAAAGAAGTGGTATCCTCAAATAGTTGAAATACTCTTGCTACAGAAGTGCCGTAGGTTTACAGATAGGGCAAGTCTTGTATTAATTTTTACTCAAAGCTTGCCCAACACAATTAGACAAATTTATTCTTTAAAATAATTTTTTGTATCAAATACTGCCGAACGCTAATCAATGGCAGATTGAAACATGAAAAAACTTTCGCGAAAAATTATTGCTATCACTAGAGTTAAGCTATGTCTTAACCTCTTCCTAGTGAGTTCTTAAACTAACTAGTATAACTTAATGGTGCGGAATACAAATTAATACCGCCAAAACGCCCAGGTATCATAACTCAATTCCATTTACAAGATCGTGTTCGCCTTTTAAGTAACAATACTTTCGGTTTTGGGGATTTACCTGAAGATGGCGACGTAGATTATAACGACATCGTTTTACAAGTAAATTTAGCTTGATTGGGGATTAGGCATGGGTCATAATAAATAACAAATGACAAATAAACTAACAATCGTACAAACAATTAACAGTCAATTGGTATCTTATATAGTGACAGAAACATTAGGATTTGAAGAACTAGCGATCGCACTCATTGCCAATCAATTTGCTTCTACCACACTGCAACTAGATTTTCTCAAAATGAGTGGAATTCTTCCCCCAGATTGGGAATTACAAAAGCAGCCCGTTCTCACAGCTACTGTATCTCAATTAAACTTTAAAAATGGAGTCAATATTGTTGCCCAAGCACGTAGCATTACATTTTCTCAAGCCATTGAGCCTAATAGTGGAAACACACCACAGATTCCGGCTTTAGCCCGTCAGTTTGTAGAAAAACTCCCCAATGCTGACTATCAAGGAATTAGTATCAATCCTAAGATACTCATTGCATTTTCTGATGGTCAGAACACAGCTAGGAAATTTATTACAGAAACCTTATTATCACCAGGACTTTGGAACACCATAGGTATAGCTCAAGTACAAGCTGCTGTCAACTTTTTCTATCAATTAGAGCGTTGTAAACTGCTAGTTAATTTAAACGAAGCACAAGTTCAACAACCCAATCAAATACCAATGTCAGCTTTGTTATTTTCTGGTAATTTTAACTATGAAATAGGAAATTATGGACTTGAAGAAAGACTTAAACAAATGATAATGAGATTGGAAAATTTTTCAACAGATGTTGAAGAATTCCGAGCAATAGTCAGCAACAAATTTTTAGGACAACAAGAAGATAATGTCTTTAATCAGTGACCAGTGACTACAGGTCGGCTCCTCGTTCCCAGGCAGAGCCTGGGAATGAAAACCTGGAGGCTCTACCTCCAGTCACATATCTTGAGGCGGAGCCTCTAGTCATGCGTTCCCAGGCGGAGCCTAGGAACGAGAGATGAGGGGGAGCTTAGGAACGAGATGAATCCAAAATCTAAAATCCAAAATTCAAACTATGGTGACTACCAACACAATTCGCTTTTCTCAATTCAATGCTTCTTTGAACCGTAGTGCAGAGGGTCAGTTAATTCAAGATTTATCTACCCCCGAAAATGCACAAGCAAAGTCCGTTGCAGAAATTATTCAACGTACAAACCCAGATATACTGCTGATTAATGAGTTTGACTATTACGAACCAGATCCATATAAAGCAGTAGAACTTTTTCAAAAAAATTATCTTTCAGTCAGCCAAAACGGTGCAAATCCCACTGAGTACCGTTATGCTTACATTGCACCCTCTAACACTGGTATCTCATCTGGATTTGACTTGAACAACGATGGTACAGTCGTCACAGAACCCGGTACGCGAGGATATGGTGATGATGCCTTCGGTTTTGGCGAGTTTCCGGGTCAGTATGGGATGTTATTGCTATCAAAGTATCCTATCGATACAGAGAATCTTCGGACTTTCCAAACTTTTTTGTGGAAAGATATGCCAGGAGCTTTGTTACCTACAATTGCGCTTCCCGATTCCAATACACCTTGGTATTCACCAGAAGAACAAGAGGTTTTGCGTCTTTCTTCTAAGAGTCATTGGGATGTTCCCATTTTAGTGAATGGCGAGACTATTCATGCTCTAGTCAGCCATCCCACACCGCCTACATTTGACGGACTTGAAGACCGCAACGGTAAGCGCAATTATGATGAGATTCGCTTCTGGGCAGATTATATTACTCCTGGAAAAGGCGACTATATATATGACGATGCAGGAAACAAAGGCAGTCTTAATGCTGGGTCGCGCTTTGTAATAATGGGTGACCAAAATGCAGATCCCTTTGATGGTGACAGTTACAACAACGCAATCCGACAACTGTTACTCAATCCCGGTATCAATACGAATTTTATCCCTTCAAGCCCTGGCGGTCCTCAACAAGCAATATTACAAGGTGGGGCAAATCTGACTCATCGGGGGAATCCTGCTTTTGACACTGCGGACTTTGCCGATACAGCTCCTGGAAACTTGCGGGTAGACCACATACTACCCTCTGCTGACTTGCAAATTAGTAATTCAGCTGTTTTTTGGCCTCTCAATACAGACCCTCTGTTCCGACTGGTAGGCACATTCGATCCAACTTTACCTGGTGGGTATCCCAGTTCTGACCATAAATTGACTTGGGCAGATTTACAAATTCCACCAACAGAAGCGGGGAGAACTATTCCCGACGCTGACTTTTTGGGACAAACGGTATTTCCTACTGGCTTTATTCCTGGTGGTGCGGCTGGAACAACTGCAATAGGCGGACTGTCTGGTATTACTTATGATGGTGCAAATAATGTCTTTTACGCTATCTCTGACGATCGCTCTCAATTTGCTCCTGCCCGATTCTACACATTGACAGCTGACCCGTCCACTATTGCGACTTCAGGAGTGACTTTCACCAATGTCACTACCTTAAAATACGCCAACGGTCAAGAGTTCGCACTTAATAGCGTAGATACAGAAGGAATTGCACTTACCAACAAGGGAACGGTGTTTATCTCCTCGGAAGGAGAAGCAAATATCAGTGCGGGTCGAATCACGAATCCCTTTATCAATGAATTTTCCCTCACTACGGGACAGCAAATACGTTCTTTACCCGTTCCGACAAAGTTCCTACCAGTTTTTCAAGATACCAACGGTAACGGGATTGTGGATACAGGAGATACTCAGGTATCTGGTATTCGCAATAATTTAGCGTTTGAAAGTTTAGCGATCGCACCCGACCAAAAATTCCTGTACACTGCAACTGAAGGTTCTTTGTTGCAAGATGGTGCTATTGCCAGTCTCAATGGGGGAAGTCGTTCTCGGATTCTTCAATATAACTTGGTTTCAGGTCAACCAGAAAAAGAATACCTCTACATCACCGACCCAGTTGCTACACCACCAAACCCTGCAACCGGCTTTGCTGACAATGGTTTAGTCGATTTGTTAGCCATTGATAACCGAGGAACTTTACTCTCATTAGAACGTTCCTTCTCTGAAGGCGTTGGCAACACAATTAAACTCTATGAAATCAGCTTGCAAGGTGCAACTGACATTCGGTACTACGATTCTCTCAACGCTTTAAGCCCCGAACAGTTGGCAGCAATTCAACCCGTTGAGAAGCGCCTGTTATTGAATCTCAACTCACTGAATCTGCCCACAGGTATAGACAATATTGAGGGGATTTCCTTTGGACCCAAACTAGCAGATGGTCGTCAGTCCATTGTGTTGGTGAGTGACAACAACTTCAGCCAAACGCAATTTACCCAAATCATCGCTTTAGGTGCAGACTTAGTTCCTACCGCAGCACCCACAGTCGAAACCCGTCCCGACCTCTTTGATGACCCCACATTACCACGTGACCAACGGGCTGATGCAGATGACCCAGCTATCTACGTAAATTCCACACATCCAGAACAAAGTCTGGTGTTGACGGTGGTTAAAAATGCTGGTTTGCGAGTTTATGACTTGTCTGGTAATTTGTTGGAAGAAATTAATCCCGGTAATATTCGTTATAACAATATAGACTTGCAATATGGTTTTAACTTAGGCGGTTATCCCGTCGATATTGCCGTAGCCACAGACCGCAACAACGATAAGTTGGCAATTTTCAAAATCAATGCCCAACCCAATGCTTCTGGTCAATACCTAGAGGATATTACCGACAACAGTATCAGTACTCTGTTTCAATCATCTCCTTACGAACCTCCTTATTCACCATCTTCAAGGAGTGCTTACGGAGTTGCTTTATATCGCAGCCCAGTAACAAACGATTACTATGTCTTCGCCAATCGTAGAGAAACCGGAGACGTTGCACAGTTAAAGCTAGTTGATAAAGGGAATGGTAAGCTCGGCACTGAGTTAGTCCGAAATTTCACCGTACCTACAACAGCAGGACGCGATCCGCAACTTGAAGGTATGGTAGCAGACCAAGAACTCGGCTACCTTTATATTGGTCAAGAAGATGTGGGTATTTGGAAGTACCAAGCAGAACCAACGGGTGGTACAACAGGTGTATTGATTGACAAAGTTAAAGATTTGGGCGGTCAATATCTAGAAGATGATGTTGAGGGGTTAACAATTTACTATGGCAATCGAGGGACTGGTTACTTGTTAACATCCAGTCAAGGCGATAACACCTTTGTTGCCTACACTCGTGAGGGGAACAATGACTTTTTGGGACGCTTTGCTGTTGGTAACAATGGACCCATTGACAGCGTGCAGGAGTCCGATGGTGCAGATGTTATTAATGTGCCTTTAGGTCCTAATTTCCCTGATGGTGTGTTCGTGACCCAAGATGGTAATAATTTACCTGCAAGATTGGTTGAGGATGATGGAGAGTTTGAGAACGTTAATTCTAACTTTAAGTTAGTGCCTTGGGAAAATATTGCCTATGGTTTCTCAACTCCTCTCGTACTAGATACAACTAGCTACGATCCTCGCAATCCTAGCCCTTACTACTTGTTTGATTCTAACAGCACCATTGCTAGTTCAGTTGAAGTAACACCTCTTCTGTAATCAGTGAGCAGTGACCAGTTACCATTTTAAAGATGGAGAAGAGCATGGTGGAATTATGGAAGTCACATCGGCTATTGAATTACTTTTACCTGATATATCCGATCGCAATCTATTAGATCGATACCTAGAAGCTGCTGTCGGAATTTGTGAAGAATACAAATCACAAAACGAGATGTATAATTACTAAAATCGCCTCAATTTTTCTCAATAAGCACATCAGGAAATTGGCTCTATTTGCTGCACTTGGGTTGTTAAGATCTTGCCGTAATTCTTGAATTGCTTCGGTAGCAGTTTGGACTTTGAACCTACTTGAGATGCTAGGGTTCGCGATCGCGAACCCTATCATTTTAGTTACAATTTGGTTGTTCTACAATCCACCCCCATATAAGATGGTAGTTGGTCTATTTGAGTAACCAAATTACCTGTATTTTGATTTTCCACAAAGAGATTGCTGGAAGCAAACCTTGATGGTGTTTCAAAAGGTGTATCAGAACCTAGAATTTGTCTATTGTCAAGTACAAACTGTTCGCTCAAATCAGTATTTTCACCTTGACTGATAATAAAATCATTGAGCTTTGCATCTCCTTCTGATGGTAAGTTGTACAAACCATCATTAATCAGCCCATACTTTTCGTAGTCTATGTCACTGTTACTTTCTTGGTCTGGTTCAGAGGTAGATTCATCTAATGTATAACCCATAACAGACTGGGTTGTAGAGACGTCAGATCCTGATATGGAGTTAGATCCAGCCTCTGAAGAGGTTGGGCTTGCTAGTACAGTATCGGGGTTGAGATCGCCACTGCCAAAATTTTGAACCCAATGATTGTTAAAAAAACCAGTGCCAATTTCGGTAAAGTTACGGTTAAGGATATTTGCTCTGTGTCCACTGCTCTTCATCCAAGCTTGAACAACCTGTTGTGGTGTTCGTTGACCTTTCGCGATATTCTCACCTATTCTTTGAGCTTCATAGCCTACTTCTTCTAGCCGATCTCTTGGTGTTGAGCCATCTGGTTCTATATGACTGAAGAATTTACCATTGGACATATCTTCAGCATATTTGTCTGCAACATAATTTAGCTCAGCATTTGCCTTCAGAGGTTGAAGCCCTTTCTCTATACGTTCTTGGTTCGTAAGTTCAAAGACCTGCTGTTCAAATGTCAAGTTATCTGATGCCATGAATCCGTCCTCTTAAAGATTTGTTCGTCTGGATTCAGCAGGAATAAGCTAAAGCACATTCAATTTGCATAAGAAAACTTGGTAAGATGGAGATCTTGCCCTTCTACCTTATGCTAATTAGATGTGGAACCGCTTAACAATTCTGCTGCAACAATTGGTAGAGGCAAACCTGTAGAGGCTGGTGAAACGTGAGCCAACATCTTAGTGCAAACACTGGCTATGGTAAACGAGTTGTCTCTCTGTGGCTAACTAACAGAGGTAAATGCGCTTCACCCTTGGACTTTACCATAGCCTTGTTTTTCTAGTTGAACAGTCTAACATAATTTATTGGCAAAAGTTTATTTTTTACAATTCTGCCATCGCACAAATAACTCCACAACGGCAATCAGCTTGTCGTTTGAGTCAAACGATCGCTATTTTTCTCAATAGGCGCATCAGGAAATCGGCTCCACTCATTCCAAGAACCATAGTAGTTCCGCACATTTGGATAGCCCAATAAGTACTTTAGAACAAAGCAAGTGTGTGCCGAGCGCGCTCCAACTGCACAATATGCGATCGCATTCTTGTCTGGAGTGATGCCTTTACTATGATACAGTGCCTGTAATTCCTCAACCGACCTAAAAGTTCCGTTTTCATTTAAAGTCAGTTCAAAGGGAATATGTATTGCACCAGGAATGTGTCCTGTCCGTTCGTCTCCTTCAGGAGGTTTAACATTGAACCATTCACCGCTATACTCTTGAGGCGTTCGCACATCAATTAACACGCAATCTTGACGCTCCATGGCTTGTCGTACATCCTCATACATCACTCGCAAATCTGTATTAATAGTTTGCACGGAATACTGAGTTTGTGTGACTTTTATCTGTTCTGTTGTCAGTAAACCTCCTTCTGCTACCCATTTCTGAGGATCGCCATTGAGGACGCGCACATCTTTATGACCAAAGACTTTCAATAACCAAAAGATAGCTGTGCCAATAGCAGGGTGTTCGCCACAGACGATAATAGTACTGTTATTGCTTATACCAGAACGACTGAGCAATCTTTCCATAACAGCCGGATCGAAATTAGTGCGATCGTTGGAAAGCATAAGTTCGCTAAAGACATTCCAAGATATTGCACCGGGAATATGTCCGTTCTTGTAGGATTTTGGATTGATACTCCCTTCAATTAAACATACGTTGGGATTGTCCAATTGCTCTGCAAGCCATTGAGTCTCAACAAGTACTTCAGGATGTGCATAATTCAACATAAATTTTTTCCTTTGCGCGATCGCGATTGTAAAAATCTAGAATTTATAGTACGGATAGCCATAAACTATGCACAGTCCTCGATCGTGTACACTTTGCAGCACACAATGGCAAACTCTCTGCAATCTCTATTTCAGGCGATCGCTCGAGTGCGTGACGAAACCGAACTCTAACAAGATGTTATAGAGTCTTCTAACTTGCGATAGAAAACTAATTTAAGCTAATGTTTTTTTCCTACCTATAGTAAGAGTTCTAATTAATTAAAAATTGTTATTCTTAATTTTATAAGAATATAAAAATTTAAGACTTATGTAAGGAAGTACTATACATTTGCTACTCATAGCAATTATGTTTGATTTTTGGAATATACGTAGGGTGGGCAATGCCCACCACATTATATTGGTGGGCATTGCCCACCCTACAGTACTTGCAAATTTTTTATAGATAGCTTATGAGTCACTTATTATTAAAAAAGCTGTAGATAAAATTGAAATGCCAATAGAGAAACACTTCATCATGCATCACACATCAAATATTTTTGATCGACAGTATTGGCTTTCAATAAAATAATCTTTATAAAATTTTTCATGCAATGTTAAGTCAAAATTTACTAGGAGGTAAGCATGAATAAGCCCCAGCAAAAATTTAAAAAATCAGTTGCTTTTCTCGGTGCTATTTGTGGAGGATTACTAATGGGTTTGTCCTCTGTTCCTAAATTTGTAGTAGCTCAGGAACTGCAACAGCCTCAGCCGAAACCAAATTCTCAAGTTAACCCCTGTCCTAGTATTTTCTACGTAGAACCTCACAATAGTAGAGTTTTGGTTCCTCAAGGATGTCCGCCAAATGCTTTGACTCGAAAACAATTATCTCAAAGTGGGACTTCTACAGGAGTCGTTCCGGCTAATCCAACTCAAGAACAAATCAATATGGGTGTTGGTGGTGAAGCACCATATAACGAAAATCAAAATTATTCTAGCAGACAGCAAGGACAAACTTCTGTCATTACACCGCCATTACCTAGTCAGCAACAATCTCCTATCGCTTCAGTAACACCTACAAACGGACAAGTCTCTGTAAAAATTAAAAACGACACAAATGCCGCTATTAATTATGAAGTTATTGGACATACAGAACGACGTGTTCTAGGTGGAAAACAAGAAGTTATTTTGCAAAACTTACCAGTACCCGTAACGATTTCTACAGTTCGTCAAGATAATGGCTTTGTTCAAGTGATTCCAGTTTCCACTAAACCTGGAATGATTGAATTTTCTCTAAACGAAAAAGCAAATCCGGGTAACGAACAGGGTGTTATCAGAATTCAACAAAGCGGACAAGTTTACTTGAATTAAGGGTGAGTAGTTAGTAGGGTGGGCATTGCCCACCAATCTCACCAATATTATGATGGTGGGCATTGCCCACCCTACTGCTAACCACTAACAAACAAATATTATGATGGTGGGCAATGCCCACCCTACTGCTAACCATTAACAAACAAATATTATCTTTTCTTTTTAGACCTACTCGTCGCAACCTTACCTTGAATCTGCCTCATTTTATCTAGGAGTTGCACTTCCAATTTGTTTTCATCAAGAGTTCTCGCTAGAATAACTGCTCTTTCATAAAAATTGCGAGCGGTTGGAAAGTCGCCCATTTGCTCGTATAGTTGAGCATAAGCTTCAAATGACTTTAATTCTTCTTGCCGACTGTTTAGTTCTTTTGCGAGTGTCAATCTCCGTTGTAGCAAGTCCAAGGCACGTTCGTAACGTTTTACACTACCGTGGGCAATAACTAAACCATCAATGGCTCGCAATTGATTGGGACGATCGCCTGCTATTTTTGCTAACCCCAGTGCTTCACCGTAAGCGCCAATCGTACCACTATAATCATTGGCTGCTGAGTAAGCATCGCCAAGATTATTTAGAATATTAGCTTGACCAATAACATCGTTGAGTTGACGGCGGTAAGTCAAAGCTTTTTCGTAGAGTTTAACGGCTTTGTTATACTCTCCTAATCTTGCCGTTGCCAAACCCAAACTATTTAAAGATAACCCTTGACCTTCTATATTCTTTAACTGGTTGGCAATTTCTACCGCTTCTGTCAAAGTTTGGAGGGCAGCTTTATTTTCTCCTTTCTGTAGAAGTAAGTTGCCAATGTTATTTAAGCCAAAAATCTGACCTTGAAAGTCTTTGATGTCGCGAGCGATCGCCAAACGTCGGCGCATGGCATCTTCTGCTTCTTTATAAAGACCCAATTGCACGTAACCCCTACTCAGAGCATCGTAAGTCAGACCTTGTGCTTTGAGGTCGCCGACTGAGTGGTAAAGCTCTAGTGCTTTTAACCAAGACTCAACGGCTTTGTCCGAACGTCCTTGCTGGTACTGTTGTTCTCCTTGACGCTGCAACTCATCTGCTTGAGTCGTTGTTTCTCGCATCATGGAACGATCCATGGGACGATGAAGTTGTTCGGTAATGTCGCCCGCACTTGCAACTGATGGACACAGCAAAATGACCAACAGCAAAATATAGTTTGCCCCTGGGAATAAACACCCTCTTTTCATAAAATTTTTCCGTGCTATTACGGTTTTAAGTAAACGGTTTAACAAGAAATTTAAAATTTACCAACCAAGTAACACGTTATTACGTAAATCTACGCTACTTCAGGTTGAAGAAAATTCTCACCTAAGTAGATAGCGCGTATATCTGTTGGTAATTTTTCCTCTAACATACGATAACCTTCCTGGAGAAAATTTGCTACCTCAATCGGAGCGATCGCTTCTCCTTCGGCTTGTAGGTAAGCAGCAATTCTGGTTTCGCTCCAGTGAAAGGTTTGAGCCATCACCACAATCAGGCGCAACATAGGTGGTAACCTATCCAAAGCTTGTTCCACATAACACCAAAGTGGCGGAGAGGTGGTTTTCAGAGAATAATGAATGGCTTCGGTGGGCGGTAATTGAATTTCGTTAATACAGAAAGCAGTCATATTAATCAACCAGTTTTGTAAAGTCAGACCTTCCCTGGCGGACTGACCGCTGTTTAAATCCAAGCCTCGAAGTTCGTGATAAATGTGCCGCCACGTGAGAGCAAACAAATAATCTGCTTGTACGGGCGAGCGAGCCGAATGCCGAATCAAGGTATAAACTATAGGAGTGTACCGACAAAAAACGGCTGTAAAGAATTTCCCCGCATCCGGGTTTTGTTGAAACTGAGTCAGCAGTTCCTGGTCGCTTTGGTGAAAGAGTGACTTGACCAATGGGTGATTGGCTTCAGTAAAATGAGGTATTTGTATCATTGAGATAAAGGTATGTTGCTAGAATTAGTGTGAAAGTGGCAATCTTGTTGTTAACCGAAATAATATCCTGCTATCAGCCCATAAGAGCTGAACAGCTAGAATGTATCAGTTAAGATACATTAGAGATACAAATTTAACCAAACTCTTACATCTACAAACTTAGAAAACAGATATCCTTATACAAACCCAAACGTATTCATGATTATAATTGCCAACGTGTTACAGTCCCTGTTTATTCCTCATACCATCGGATCGTTCCTGCCCTCCCTACCCTTAGACAGCATATTTTCCACCCAGGGCATAATGGTGATGCTACTAGCTGCATATGCAGGTGCCATGTGGATGTTTCTCACCAGCGCCCCAAAAGTGCATACTGTGATGGTGTCCGATTTAGAAATCGCAAGGCAGTTGTACGAAGGGCTGCTCGATCTACCAGCAGCAGAAGTTCCTTTGCATTATTACTACAACTACGAGCAAACCATTGGTGCAACAGGAGTTGATCCGTTGTACCTCTCTAGTAGCCCCTCCTTAGCTGGTAGTAGAATGACAAACGCTAGTGACGGGCTGTGGTATCAGCTTAAGAAAAATACACAATTGCACGTCATCACTGGAGCAAGTATAGGCACTAAAAATCAGCAGCGTCACGTTTGCTTCGACCGAGATTGCTTAGAAATGATTTTAATGCGAGTCGAAACCCGTGGTTTAAAATTCAAGATTCGTAACCAAAAACCCCTCAACTTTCTAGTTAAGGATTACGAAGGGCGCATCATTGAGATGGCTGAAGTGGCAAATTGATAATAGCTAATGGCTAATGGCTAATCGCTAGTTGCCTACAACGTATGAATAATGGTCTTGTGGAACTGGTCTTGTGGAACTGGTCTTGTGGAACTGGTCTTGTGGAACTGGTCTTGTGGAACTGGTCTTGTGGAACGGGCGTCCCGCCCGTTTTAACCGGACAAGATACCCGCACCACAAGAGCTGTATTGGGTTCGAGTGAAAAGCGTTAACAACAGTTAACAAAATTACCGTATTAATCTTTTGGTGGGCAATGCCCACCCTACTTGTAGTTATGTATAGTAGGCAACTAGCGATTAACAATTAGCCATTAGCCATTAGCCATTAATTAATTTGTCCCAGATATCCAACGAAAATTTTCCGCTAATTTTTCCAGCAATTCTTCTGCTAAATCCAATAACTCAAACTCCTTATATTGAGTGCTAGTCAGAAAGTCATTATCTGTAGCTGTGATAGCATCAGCCAGAACTTTCTTGACAGCAAACATTCTTTCATGAGGTTCGGGAATGCTCAAACATTCCTCTATCGCGATCGCAACTTCTGCTAGAGACTGGGATTCATCCTTGAATTGCTTGCGTATCCTCACAGCTACCCAATCATTGCTTTCCAGAAATCCAGTTATAGCTGCTACCATTTTTTGGCTCTGAACCTCTTTGTCTTCTCCATCTCCCCACGTTTCCAACCAATCTCCATCCACATCCTCAACATACAAATCTACACAGTCGATTCCATAATTCATCCAACTAATCTGTAATTGTCTAGCTTCTTCTAAATGTTTTAAGAATGTTGTAAATCTTGCTCGATCTTCAGAAGATGTTTCTTTCATCATAACGACTAAAATTTAGTTAATAATGCTTGTTTTTAAAAAAGACTAAACGGAAAAATGCGACTATAAATTGAGTTTTAAATAAAGGTTTATTCTCTGGCGATCGCTGTTATACAGCACTACATTAACTATCTGATTTACACCATCAATTGTATTAGGATTGTAACTTAAGAAAAGCCCTCTATCTATACCCCAGTGTTGTAGAGTACTTTTCCAATACTCGTACTTTTCCTGAGAGAATTCATCAGAGAGACTAGTAATCTGGCTGCAAAGTGGCTTTTGCTGCTTGTTACTAATAATTATATCAGTTGCCATTGACAAATCTGCAATATAGCACTGCCAAAAAGTTCCTTCACGCCGGACGACTTCAGCCGCTATGGATTGCAAAAGCGTGGTATCCGCTTGATTAAACTCGCCAGCCATTAATTTTTGTTTCCAAATTAAGAACTTTGAATCATTCTGCTCCAACCATTTGGGAAATAGATAACTGTACCAATATCTTTCAGTTGCAGTCATCTGCTGATAGTACAATTGCCGTTCTTCTTCTGAAGTTTGCGCTTTGATGTCTAACCAGATTTGAGCATCTCCAATCATTTGTTGAAGAAAGAACATGACAAATTTCTTAGATGTCAGCGACCCCTGCTTGACATCCTTAACCCAACGATTTATCTCATCTAATTTTTTCGCTAAATTAGAGTCGATGGAAGATGCTTCTTTCAGGAGTGCTCTTAGTCTATCTTTTATCTCTTGTGCTTGCAACAGATGTTCTACCTCAAACCATGTTATATTCTATATCCCGTAATGTGAATCGTACTTAATATAAAATATACAGGTTTGTTGAGTACCAGTCGTCAATTGTAACGTACCCTTTTACAATTTCTTATAGTTACAGCAGTTTTTAAGTAATGTAATACAGCACTTTGCTTATAGAAATGTAACACACCTCTTTCTTGTGGAACGGAGAGCAGCGCCGTGCGGGGGTTCCCCCCGTTAAGGCGACTGCGGGGCGTCCCCGCCCGTTCATACCGGAGAAAGCGGGCGAGACGCCCTCCCCACAAGATTTTTATTTAAAATTTAGGTTTGCAAATTTAAATATTTTTAGCTTACCTGAGTCAGTTCGGTTGTGGTCTTTTACTTGTACCTAATAAAATCCATACATAATAAAAATTATAGCCCTATAGAAAATAATGAGACCTCAGCTTCAATTTGGGGAATGTAGACCAAATGTATTCTTTAAATTGGCTCATCTTAACCCTTGGCATATAAAAGCAGCCCAGTGGCTAGGATGTGAAAAGGGAAAATCCAGAACCGAGTTTTTGACAATGTTAATTCGTTTTGTAACTCCAGCATACTTTCTATATTCACTCTCCCATTCCAAACGCTGTAGTGAATCCCCTAGATACTGTTTTCGCTGTCTTATCAGTTCCTTTTCCTTAGCTTCTACCTGCCGAGATATTTCTTCAATATCCTCTTTTCTCATATTGCGTAGCTTTATTTGCGCTTGCTGTAATGCTTTGGGACGGCTTTTGCCCTCTTGCCGTTGCTGATGATAGAAGATGGAGAAAAGCGCTGTGGCTAAATCCTCAACTGCCCAAAGAGTACTAACAACGCTTCAGGCACCCGCACACAGAAAACCGGTAGAAAGTGTGAGTACATCATCCGTGAGTGAAGGATTACCAAGATTCGTCTCGCAGCAAGAAAGAAATACATCTAAAAGATTAGGCAAACGCCAGCCAGGACTCATCAGCTGCCCCAAAGTAATACTGCCATCCCCTAATTTCAATTGCGATTCTAAGGGATTGTCTAACCGAGATTCAGCGTGGTGACAGGTATGCAATACCTGAACTTGTTGTGCAAGCTGGCGGTAGTTGCTACGGGTGGCTTGATTGCTACCGATTAATCTTCTTTCCTTAGGAATTTTACATAATTGAGAAATTTGTTCCCCTTCAAAACTCGCACAAGGAAGGTTGTCCTCTGCATCCTCTACTGTGCAAAATAGCAAAGACGTTGTATGAAACATCTTGGTTGCATCACGTTGTTGGCAAAATTCCAAAACTTGACAGCTAGGGGTATAACGGATAAGAAATTGATCGCCTAAATATTTCTGGTTATCTACAGGCAAAGCAGTAAAGGGAATTTGATGCAGCAAAAGATGAGGTACTATAATCAGTTCTTTAATACCCTTTAAATGTTGAGAAATAAGTTGGTCGATCTGCAAGCGTTTAGCCAGTTCCATTAAGAATTCAGGGACTTGAGACTTCCAAGTATTTCTATCTGTTATGTAAGGTATCAACCAGTTCTGCGCAATCCACTTTTGCAAGCTGTTAACACCTTGTCCATTACAGGTATGCAAAGTAATCTGATTTTGCCTCAATACAAAAATATATGTGTTGTTACTAGTGGTATAGAAGCTAAGGATAGCCGTAGTATGTAGGTCAATAAGGTTTTGTATTGCCAAAAAGTTAGGAGCATTAACTTGAATCTCACCTGCTAACACCGGATCTAGTCGTCCGAGTTGTTCCCAAATATCTTGTTTTTGTACTTCAAAGGATGCGATCGCTTGCGTCTTAGCTTGGAAAGCAACGTGGTTATTTATTCTGCTTTGCACTTCCATTCGTTCCTGGTTCTTGTCGGAATTATTCTGCGAGCGTTCTTGGTCAATTTGCTGCTGCAAAGTTTCATATTGCTGCAATAACTCTTTGAGTGCTGAAGGAATTTCGCCGTTTTGGTATAAGTCATTACTTGTCATTAAATCTACAAGCCTTTTGGAACGCGATCGCTCCACATACTCAACGGCTTTTTCCAGTTGACCTACATTCACACACGCTTGCACTATATTTTGGTACACATTGATCGACTCTTCTAAAATCTCTTGGCGACGTGATTCAGAAACTACCCAAGTGCGGCTTGTTTCCACTGCTTGAATTGCAATACTGTATCCCTCAATTGCTTCTTTCCACAGCCCAAAACTAAAAGCAGTGTTACCTAAGTTGCGCCCAACCCAAAAGCAGTCCAATGGCAAAACATTTTTTTGGTAAAATTCTACGGCTACTTGAAAACATTTAATGCTCTCTATTATATTTCCGTGCAAACCATGTATGTGTCCTAAATTTGTGTAAGTTATAGCCCTGTCTTCAGGAAAGGATTCTTTAGTGTAAACTTGTAAAGATGCTTGAAAAGCAGTAATAGATAACTCCAGATTCTTTTCTCTATCGCCCTTTATACGCTCTCCGTAAGCAATTCCTAAATTCATTTGAGTCCTAGCCCAATCTTGTGGGCAGTTCTTTTGAGTCCGAAATTGCAAAGCTGCTTGCAAAGCAGTAATAGATAACTCTAAATTTTCTGCTTTATTTCCATAAATTCTATCCAAGTATGCAATTCCCAAATTATTTTGAGTCATAGCCCATTCCTCAAAACAGGTTTCTTGGGTAAAGATTTGCAAAGCTGCTTGAAAAGCAGCTAGTGCTAATTCTATATTCTGTGCCCTGTCTCCTCGAACACGCTCTAAATAAGCAAGTCCCAAACTGTTTTGTGCCTCCGCCCAATCTTTTGAATAGTATTCTAGGGTAAAAACTTTCAAAGCTGCTTGGTGAGAGAGTATAGCTAACTCTATGTTTTCTGCTCTATCTCCTTTAATACGACAGCAATAAACTTTACCTAAGTTGTTCTGAGTTTCAGCCCACTTTTGAGGAAACACCTCTTGGGTGAAAACTTGCAATGCTTTTTGGCAGGTAACCATAGCTAATTCTAAATTCTCTGCCTTGTTTCCTTGAATACGGCCACGATAGACAGTTGCCAAATTGTTTTGAATATTTGCCCATTTTTGAGAATATTTCTCTTTACTACAGACTTGCAGGGCTGCATGAAAAGCAGTAACAGCCAATTCCAGATTTTCAGATCTGTCTCCGTTAATACGTTTTAAATAGACAGAGCCTAAATTGTTTTGGGTCATCACCCATTGTTCCGGAAAAGTTTGTTGATTAGAAACTTGCAAAGCTGCTTGCAAAACAGTAATAGCCATCTCAAAATTTTTAGCTTTATCTCCTTGGATGCGCCGAAAATAGGTAGATGCTATACAGTTTTGAGTTATAACCCATTCTTCAGGAAAGGTGTCTGTCGTAAATACTGTTTGTGCTATTCCATAGCCAGCAAGAGCAATTTCTAAATTTATTGCTTGGCTTCCCAAAGAAAACTCAGTCATCCGGTTGCTAATATTAAAAATATCTGACGCTAGTACTTCTTTTGGGATTAGCTCCTCTTGAGCTAAGATATTTGTAGCCCAAGCCTTTAAGAACTGAGGAAATTTATCATCAAGTTTGTCTAAGTTAACTTCCAAAATAGAGTGTAATACTTGTGGCTCGGTATTGTTACTATTGGCTGCCAACAGCATTTGCATAAGTTGGTCGTAGCTTTCTGCTAATGATGGCTGACCCATAGCAGCGGAAATCGTAACAGCTACATTTCGTAAAAAAAGAGCGTTGTCTTTATCTCCCTGTTCTGCTAGAGTTGCAGCTACCTGTTTCATTGTCGTCTCTAAACCCGTATCTACCAGGCTTTTATGAGTATTTAAAATCTCTAGTTCTTCCCCAAGACTTGATTCAAGAAGCTTTTGAATCAAATTTAAATAAGCTTGATTTCGTTCTTTGTTCACTACTAGCTTCCTATTGATAAGTCGGGTTCCTAAATTCTCTACTTATGTTTCCCCAAACTCTCTACCAAATTACCCAACCGTCTCTCAACTAAATTTGTAAATCAATTGTATTAAGCTTGCGCTTAGCTTTTCAGTTACTTACTCCACCATTAACGCTACCAGCTAACAGTTTGCCATCTTGTTTCATTCCACCTTATGATTTACGGAAATTGCCGCTAATTTCTCCAGTAGTTCCTCTGCTAAATTGAGGAGTTCGATTTCATCATGATGCTCATCACTAACATTGCGGTAATTCCCGTTACCAGTGATGCTACCTGCTAAGACATTTTTTACAGCAAAAATCCGGTCTTCTTCTTCCGGAAGACTGAGACATTGTTCCAAATCATCAACAATTTGTTGAGTAGACTTTGCTCTCAAACGCTCTCTTACCCTTACTGCTACTGGATTATCACTCTCCAGCAACTTCATGAGCGCTTCTCTCACGCCATTGCTTTTTGCTGAGTAGTTTTCAATAGCTGCACGTACATATTGACGCAAGCTCATTCCCGCCTCCTCAGCTTTTTGTGCGATTGACGTTGGCACATCTATGAGCAACACTTCCTCTTTGTCGCTTACCTGATAGAAATCTTCTCCCCGCTTTACAGCTACAAGCAAATCTGCCTCCAAAATATGCAAGTAGTGCAGCACTGATTCCAATTCATGGTCTTTAAGCGCTGACTCCAACTTTGACACAGCAGCTTGCTGTACACCTAATTTTTCAGCAAGTTGTGCTTGAGTCAGTCCTGCTTTTGCCCTTAAGTCGCGCATTGCATCTGTTAAGTAAACCCGTAAGTATTCTAGTTTTCCCGCTAGAACTACTTCTGGAGCGTCGCTTACCTTTTGCTGCAACCAAGCTTGAAAATTATACTTGCTCATGATGTTTCTCTCTGCTGCAATTCCCGCAGTCTAATCCGTGCAGGTTCTTTATCTTTCTCCCGAATAGCACCGTCATATTTCTTCATAAAAGCGTGGAGAACTACGAAACACTAAGGAGTAGCGGTTGTCAAGATAAATCGAGGGTTATGTTCGCTCTTCGTCATGCGTAACTCATACAAGTCATCCTCTAGCTTCTCAAAGATACCACTACTGAGCGAAGCAAGCCCTTTGTCGCATAAGTAACCCAGATTAACTTGAAGACGCTTAGTTTCCGAAGCACTAAGTAACGGCTTGGGTGGATTTTCGGGTTGTTCCTCCTCAGGAATCATCATAATGAAAAAAGCCAACAACTCTTTTGGTACTTCTCCACTCACGTCTTCGTAAAGTTGCCAAGTCCAACTCACTTCTTACCTCACACTATAATATTCCTTTTAAGGAATGTCAAATTGACTGTTAATTATAGCGGTTTTTAGTTGTGTAAAATACAGTTCTCGTGAATGACTCAGAGGTGCGTCTAATCGCTATTGTTACTTGTCACTCTTCGACGAGTAGTCTAAGAAGGTACATTATCACTTGAGCATCATGTACCTTAGATGTGCTTAACTGGCTTACTTAGGGATTTCCAAAAAATAAATTTTTCATCTTGTGGGATGGGCGTCCTCGCCCGTCCTATGTTGAGTGCGGGCGAGGACGCCCGCACCACGAAATTTTGAGAAATTTTTTTACTTGGAAGTCCCTTAACTCAATTGTTCGTACTTAAACTTGCCTTTAATAGACTCATTAAAGTACTTCCCATCAGATGGCGCATTCTCTAACGCTTCCTTAATTTCAGGAGGTACTTTGTAATATTCGTAAATGCTTCCACCACTAAATTCAATGGTAAGTGTTTGAGTTGCTGAGTTGTAGTCAAATCCTTTAATAACGCTGCCAGCAGGTTTTAGTAATGGGAATGCGATCGCATCGCGAATGCTAGCACAATCTGTTAGCACCATCACCAAGCGGTCAATTCCAATACCCAAACCACCAGTAGGGGGCATACCATATTCCAGCGCCGTCAAGAAATCTTCATCAACTCCATGCGCTTCCAAATCGCCAGCTGCTTTGCGTTCGGCTTGGGCTTCCAAACGCTTTCTTTGGTCAATAGGGTCAGTCAATTCAGAAAAACTATTGGCAGTTTCCCGCCCAACGATGAATAACTCAAAACGTTCTACAACACTGGGCTTAGAACGATGAGGTTTTGCCAGTGGCGAGATTTCCACAGGATAATCGATAACAAAAGTCGGCTGAATTAAGTTTTCCTCTACCTTTTGCTCGAAGGCTTCATTCAGAAGCTTTCCAATTGAGGAGCAATCTTCTATACCTTCAAGACCAGCATTTTTACTTGCTTCTTTCGCCTCTTCCAAAGTCTGGAACGAGTTAAAGTCTAATCCCGTATGTTCCTTCACCAAGTCATGCATAGTCGCACGCCGCCAGGGTGGAGTCAGATTCACTGGTGTACCTTGATAGCTAATTTCGAGCGTGCCGAGAACTTCTTTGGCAACGGTGGCAATAATATCCTCCGTTAATGCCATCATATCGTTGTAATCGGCGTAAGCTTGGTAAATTTCAATCGTGGTAAATTCAGGATTGTGGCGGGTAGAAATTCCTTCGTTGCGGAAAACTCGACCCAGTTCAAACACCTTTTCAAAACCCCCAACAATCAAACGCTTGAGATGAAGTTCTGTTGCAATCCGCAGGTACAGATCTATCTCTAAAGTGTTGTGGTAAGTGATGAACGGACGCGCATCTGCACCTCCTACTTCTGCTTGCAAAACAGGAGTTTCTATCTCAATAAAATCACGCTGTTCTAAGTAACGCCGAATACCAGCAGTAATGAGGGCGCGGCGGCGGAACGTTTGCCTAACTTCGGGATTAACAATCAAATCAACATAACGTTGACGGTATCGTTTTGCAACATCAGTCAACCCGTGCCATTTATCAGGTAAGGGGAGAAGGGATTTAGTAAGAATAGTGTATTTTTTTACGTATACAGATAACTCGCCCTTTTCAGTTCGTTTGATTGTTCCCTTTACTCCCAGAATATCGCCGACATCTGTAAGTTGTTTTAAATTATCGAAAGCACCAGCAACATCTGCCATGCCTTCCTCAATGCGCTTTTTCTCCAAGTAAAGCTGAATTGTGCCTGTTTCATCTTGCAAGGTGAAGAAAGCTAGTTTGCCAAAAACACGACGCGCCATAATGCGTCCTGCTACAGCGACTTCAACATCAACTTCTTCACCGCTAGGTAAATCGACAAATTTCTCCTGTAGTTCAGCAGCATGATGAGTTAATTCCCCATGATAGGCATAGGGATTCATGCCTAGCTGTCTGAGTTGTTCTACTTTTTCTAGTCGCGTGGCACGAATATCTTCTTCCGACATGATTAACGAACTAATTAGGGCAAGATTTAATTATAATTACGTTCCATTGTAAAAAGAACGGATAAGCAGCAACAACTCGCTTCAAACCCAAAAACAGTTGTTGACTAACTGCGCTCGTGGAATGTAAAGGTTACTGTTTGTTAAGTGGTAGACAGTTGTGTCAGCGTCCACTACGAGAAACAAAAGCACTCTTGTTGCTTGCGAATCGCTGTCTTCACCTCAAAAGTTAACAAAGAGACACTCTATGCTAGGGAAATTACAATTTGAATACGACAGTTCTGACGATATCTTGTATATTAACAAGCGCCCTCCGTACCCAGAACAGGAACCAGCTGAAATCGATTATGGTGTACGTGCTCGTCTTAACCCTACAACTGGCGAGATTGAGAACTTAGAAATTCTGTCTTTCTCTCAAAGATTATCGCAGCATCCTCTTGTCGAACTGCCTCTGCTAGCAGATTTCCACTTCTGTGCTGCATAATATATTTGCGCCTCTCGTTCCCAGGCTTAGCCTGGGAATGCGTAGAGCGAGGCTCAGCCTCGCATTCTCTATACAAGAGGCTTATATATTACCAGAATCAGATCTTCTCATTCTGTCAATTTCTCTTTGCAATTCTTCAATTTGCCGACGCAAAGTATCCACCTCTCCTCGTTGAGCAGTTTCTGCTTCTACATTAACTGCACCAGATGCGGGCGAACGTTGATAGTTCCCCCTCTTAATTTGCCGATACTCCTCTGATTCTGCCCACTGTCGCAAATAATGCACGCGCTCTACAGCAAATGGATGGCTTAAAAATACACCTCTACCTCCGTTATAAATCAAAAATTTGTAAATTTGATTGAATCCATCAGCATCAAGTGCTTGATAATCCTCTGACTGACGAATAAACTCTTGTAAGCTGCATTCGTTAGCATATTTAAGACTGCCCCCAGAAACTTTCATCATTGAAGTCATCACTGGGTTCAAGTCATCCATAACTAACAAAGCAGCCCGATCTGCTGATAACTCAGCTTTGCGTCGCCATTCATAGAAGGCGTAAATCAACCCTTGACTTAATAAGTTACCTATGCCTAAAGTTAATTCTCCAATGACAGATGCAGCACTCATCGCCCATATTGCCATTTGAATTAAAATAGTATGACCACATTTAATATGCCCCAGTTCATGGGCTAACACAGCCCTGATTTCGGCTTCGCTTAGCAAGTCTAAAATCCCTGTATTGATGACTATATAAGGATGCTCTTGCCCAAGCGCGTAGCTATTGGCTTGGGGATTTTGTTCGACAAACAGTGTTGGTTCTGGATAAATATCCAAATCCCGCACGCATTCCCGAAACATATGGTAAATAGTGGAATATTGACGAGGCCCAACTTGGATGGTGTTACCCATTAGATAAATTAACTGAGGGCGCTCAACAAAAAATTCCACGAACTTCCGGGCGATAAAATCAAACCCCGGTAAACTACGTAGGGCTTCCTCAGCTTGGCGGTCTAGGGGATGTTTAAAGGCTTCACTAGAGATTCCTGTATAAGTTGGCATAACTTAATTGTTAATTATTAGTGGTTAGTTATTAGTTGCTAATATAGCAAGCTACTGACGAATAACCACTAACAACTAACGACTAACCACGTAATGGATTTTTATGGGGCTATTACAAGTAAAAAATGAATTTGTAGGGGATTGAAAGCGAGTGATTGAGGCAGAAGTTCATTTATCACTACATAACTTCCTGCGATCGCAGGCGGGGTTCCCTTCGTGGCCTCATCATTTGACGATGGCACGGTTGGTGGCACGCGCTCTGCGTCTCGGACGGAGTGCTCTCATTCAAGTGGGGGCAGTGAGTGGCTATCAAGGGAGATATCGCACGAGTTTTGTTGCTTCGGCTTTGATGTGGCCCGGATCGGTGATTATTGTTGCCACCCAAACCGTACAGCAACGCTTGTTAAAGGTAGAAATACCTCGCCTGCAGCAGTGGTTGCAAGTCAATAAGCCAATCAGAACGGGGGACACTTGGCCCGGACATGATTTCCAGGGGCTACTTCTCATTTCTCCGGATGCTTGGTTAAAAGGACAACTTTCATCAGAGAATAGTTTTCCAGCTGGCATTCCCACAATTATTGATGGGGTAGACGATTTAGAAGATTGGGCGCGTCAACAAATGGCAGCCAGTTTGGAAGCACATGATTGGGATGAACTCATGCTCGCTTACCCAAGCCAAGCAGAAACAATTCGTGCTGCACGAGTACAACTCACCCACGAACTCTTCCAACATCCAGCCAACCCTTACGAGTGCTATCTCCTGACTTTAGCTGAAGAAGAAGTTTTGAGCCGCTTGTTTGGAGCATTGGACATAGCAAAGACACCACAAGCATGGCAAAACTTCTGGCATCAATTCAAAGAACGCCACGAAAACCTCCCCCTCACCCTGTCTTCTCCCCCTCATCCTCCCTCTCCTCCCCTCCTCTGGGCAACTATCGCTCGCCGTCAGGGTTTATTTTCTTTACACTGCGCCCCCATTCAATTAAGCAAGAGACTAGAGACAATTTGGCAACGTCAACCTGTCGTGCTTGTTGGGACTGCGTTAGAACCAGAAACGGAAGCACCTCTATTCCGCGCTCGATTGGGTTTAGGCGATTTGACTTGTTTGAAGTTTTCATCGGATAGCCAAACAGAAGCCATCCAATTGTACGTTCCTTACCAGTTCCCCCTACCTAATACGCCAGAATTTCAAGCAGCATTTATTCACAAAGTGCGAACTTTGGTTTGTCTCAGTGCTACAGCCCCTGGTTTGACTCTTGTTATCGTGGGAGATGTACCATTAAAAGCTCAAGTGGGCGCTATTCTGGCGGCTGAATTCGGTTCGCGAGTACAAGTAGAAAAAACTTGTTTGGATGAGAAAGGGATTTTGGTAACAGGCTGGGAATTCTGGCGCGAACATCAAAAAGTTTTGCCCGCCCCCCAACTCCTGGTTGTCTCCACTTTGCCCCTGCCATCTTTAGAACATCCTTTAGTGGCAGGAAGAGTGTCATACTATAAGCGATCGCATCAGGATTGGTTCCGTCTGTACTTGTTACCAGCAGCATTGAATGAATTGCAACGGGCAATAGCCCCCGTGCGAGAAAGCAAAGGTGTTGTTGCCTTACTAGATACTCGTGTCATTCTCAGAAGCTACGGCGCTCAGATTTTGGCAGCCCTCAGCCCTTTGGCACGTATCAATTATCTCGACCCCAGCTTGTTCTCCCCCACGCAAGAAGATTCTGCTAACCACTAACCACTAACCACTAACAGCTTATGAACGGTCAACTTTTGGGTGGTCGTTATCAAATTATTCAAGTTTTAGCACAAGGAGGATTTGGGCAAACTTATCTTGCCAACGACACCCATCGTCCCGGTCATCCTGTTTGTGTTGTTAAGCAATTACGACCAACAAAACAAAATCCAGAATTGATGCCAAAAATTCAGCTTTGGTTTAAAAATGAAGCGGAAATTTTGGAAAAATTAGGTTTGCACGAGCAAATCCCCCAATTATTAGCATATTTTGCCGAAAAAAAAGAATTTTATCTCGTTCAAGAGTACATTGCCGGACATACTCTCACTCAAGAGTTAATTGTGGGACAACCTTGGGACTCACAACGAGTTATCAATTTATTAACTGGTATTTTAGAAATCTTAAAATTTGTTCACAGTTATGGAGTTATTCACCGCGATGTCAAACCTTCTAACTTAATTAGAAGACAAACAGACGGGAAGTTAGTTTTAATCGACTTTGGTACAGTTAAACAAATTCCTCCCCTAGATGGACAAGGTGTACCAAATTTAACCCTGGCAGTAGGGACTCCTGCTTATATGCCCCCAGAACAGGTTTACGGTTACCCTCAGCTGAACAGCGATATTTATGCAGTGGGGGTGGTTGGCATACAAGCAGCAAGCGGATTATCCGCTCAAGAAGTAAAAACTCTCATCGATCCTAATAGTCCGTATGCAGGTATAAAAGATTGGCGCGATAATACTTCAATTAGTCAAGAACTGGCTAATATCCTTGGGAAAATGGTAGATTCCGACCGCCGCCAACGCTATCAAGCAGTGGAAGAGGTCTTACAAGACTTACAAAAAATTAACCAATCTAGTCGAACTCTTGCTGTTGAATCAAGATCGCCAATTTTCAGTAATTCTACAGTTTCAAGTGTAACAAGAATTGAATCATCCCCCCAGAATAAATTTTTAACAAATTGGTTACCCATAGGGCTAGGAGTTATAACCCTTGCGATCGCTACAGCAGCTGGGTTTTACTTTTTCCTAAGACCTAAATCCCCAGTCATTCCAGAAGCCAATCCTATAAGCCAACAACCAACCCCCTCAGAAGGTCAAAACAGAGAATACAGAGAATACACTCTTGCCAGAGTTGTTCCTGCTCATGACAGTTTTGTGTGGTCAGTTGCTTTAAGTGGTGATGGACAAATTCTCGCAAGTGGTAGCGAGGACAAAACTATTAAAATTTGGCAAGCCGATACGGGAAAACTCTTACACACGCTTAAATCTCATACTGAGAATGTCAGGGTAGTGACTCTGAGTGCAGATGGACAAACACTAGTCAGCGGGAGTGGGGATAATACTATTAAAATTTGGCAAACACGAACTGGTCAGTTGCTAAATACTCTCAGGGGTCACTCTCAACCCGTGT
Source organism: Scytonema hankhaensis NUACC26 (assembly GCF_045865695.1). Taxonomy (NCBI): domain Bacteria; kingdom Bacillati; phylum Cyanobacteriota; class Cyanophyceae; order Nostocales; family Scytonemataceae; genus Scytonema; species Scytonema hankhaensis. The sequence goes on along the minus strand of NZ_BAACAP010000177.1, from coordinate 25,133 downwards.
GGTCGGTGACCTTGAGCCGCGACGGTGAAACTCTTGTCAGTGGAAGTGAAGATAACACTATTAAAATTTGGAATGTCCGTACTGGAGAACTCTTAAAAACTCTCAACGGACACACAAGCGCTGTTTTTTCTCTGGCTTTAACACCTGATGGTAGAACTCTTGTCAGTAGTAGCCAAGATAAAACTATCAAAATTTGGAATCTCCAAACCGGAAAATTAATTCGCACGCTTGAAGATCGTACTGATGCTGTTAGATCTGTCGCTATCAGTCCAGATGGGCAAAAGTTTGCTAGTGGCAGTTGGGACAAGACAATAAAGGTTTGGAATCTCGGAACAGGTAAGTTACTTCGCACAATTCAAGGACATAGCGATCGCGTTGTTGCTGTTGCTTTTGGCTTTGATGGCGAAACGCTTGCGAGTGCAAGTGTTGATAAAACAGTTAAGATTTGGGACTTAAAAACTGGAAATTTGTATCAAACGCTTTCCGGTCACTCGGACTGGGTATTGTCTATGACGGTGAGTTCTTGGGGACACATTCTAGTAAGTGGTAGTCGCGATCGAACGATGAGGATATGGAAATAACGTAAAAAGTTAGAGGTCTTCCATGCTAGATGACAAAACAACAACTCAAAATCAAACTCCGATTCGCAAACCATCGAAATTGCTTATTGGAGGTATTGCAGCTGTAGTAGCGCTTTCTGGTACTGCATTTGGGGTTTATCAGTGGCAAACTCATAATTCTTCCATTGAAGCAAAAGCCGTAGATTGGCAGAAGATTCAGCTTGTAAAAACCTTTACAGGTCATACCGACAAGGTTTGGTCGGTTGCAGTGAGTCCCAAGCCTGTGTCAAAGGATCGTATGCCTTTACTTGCTACAGCTAGTGAGGATAAAACTGTTCGACTTTGGGACTTACAAACAGGAAAACAGCTTAAGACTTTGTTTGGGCATACTAAAGGAGTTTTGTCAGTTGCCTTTAGTCCCAACGGACAAATGTTAGCGAGTAGTGGCAAGGACGCAACTATCAAGCTTTGGGATGTACCATCGGGAGAACTCATTCGGACTTTGGCAGAACATCCTAAGAATGTCAGATCGGTTGTTTTTAGTCCCGATGGGCAAACACTGGTGAGTAGCAGTTGGGATAACACAATTAAAGTATGGAACGTAGAAACTGGTAAATCTCTCCATACTCTCAAAGGGCATACCGAAGGAGTGTTTGCTGTTGCTATGAGTCCTGACGGTCAAACCATTGCTAGCGCTAGCAAAGACAAAACTATAAAGCTTTGGAACCCAATTAAAGGTATACTCATCAGTACTATACGCGGACATCAAGATTCAGTGCGATCGCTTGCATTCAGCCCTGATGGACAAACACTCGCGACTGGTAGCAACGACAAAACAATCAAATTGTGGAATGTCAGTACTGGACAACTCAAGCGAACTCTTGCAGGTCACACCAGTTTGATTAACTCTATTGCCTTCAACCCAGACGGACAAACTATAATTAGTGGCAGCGAAGATAAAACCATCAAACTCTGGAATGGAAGTACGGGAGAACAAATCCGTACATTGACATCATATTCCGACGTTGTTACATCTGTTGTCTTTTATCCAGATGGGCAAGGCTTTGCCAGTGGTAGTGGTGACAAGACTGCCAAAGTCTTTTCTTTGTAGAATAATTCTTTGTCAATGTCCTATGCTCCAATCCCCAATCCCTAATCCCTAATCCCCAATCCCCAAGAGAAAACTGCTAAAACTCATAACTTTTTCTTACCATCGCTGCAACCAAGCGCTATTATCAGCCATAGGTATTGATTTTTCTTGAACATTATGGGTGAAGCAAAGCGTCGTAAAGAATTGATAGGGGAGAAATACGGTCAAGAAGCCCGTATCCTACCTTGGATACCCGTTACCAAATCTCAAGCAGAATTTCTTGTGAAATGGGCAAATCGCCTAACTTGGTTTGGAATCGGCGGTTTAGTTGCTGCTTGGTTGACCATTCGTTTTATCGGTCCGGCTTTTGGTTGGTGGCAAATTGTTGATTAGGGAGTAGGGAGTAGGGAGTAGGGAGTAGGGAGTAGGGGAAAAACTACCAACTACTAACTACTAACTACTAACCAAGTATCCAATTTCTGCCGAAATGGCAACATAGGTTTTTAGATTTTAAGTATATTCAGCTATAAGTTAAACGATTAAGGTTTTTCATTTGAGATTGTAGAGAGGAAAAGATTGTATAGATAGTTACCCTTCCGATTTGTAGTTGTCGGCGGAAGGGCAAAAACTACTTGCTTCAGGTCTAATTTACAGAAATGCCCATGTTAGGTTGGAAACCAAGCCATACACAATCGCAGTATACTGAGGAAACTTGCTACATTGGTAGTAGGATGGGCATTGCCCACCAACATCTGCTGCATAAGTAGTAGGATGGGCATTGCCCACCAACATCTGCTGCATAAGTAGTGTAGACAGTGTTTACCGTATTTAGGGGTGGTAGGTAATACATTGGCTTGCATAAAAGCAACCATGTCTGCCCCATATTATATTAGTCCTTCACGGAACATCACAAAAATCTTGCTATGAAAGAGAAGTCTTAACCCTCTGCCCTGTGCTTTTTTCAAAACAGTGAAGCAGATACTTGGAATATTGTGTCATACTAATTGCTGTGAGATAACTGTCAAGTCAGCTTGCCATCTCTTACAATACTAAGGGTGTAAAGATGCACTTGTAGCATCAGGGGTAGCATTTTCAGTGCAATGTAGCCGATAAAGAGGAAATATCGGTATTTTCTTCAGTTGACTTGTGCGAAATTTAAGTTAATCTAATAGCGAATTACCACTGCTTTCCGTCTACCTCGACAGAACTGTATAAAAACAATATAAATTTTTGCCGTTCTGTCCGAAATTATGGACTAGCAAACTGAATATTTTGATACGACAACTCAAAAATATATAGATTAACCTAAATCTAGGTAACAATTAAGGATTCTGTTTACATCTATAAATTGTAATGAATAGTTTACAATACCAGTTGGAGAGAGAATCTAAAGAAAATATAAAAGAGACCCAAATGATAGTGGTGTTAGGAGGAAAGACGTGTTTCTCAGATTAGCACAACAACATCGGCAATTTGTCCAGGACTTAGTGATGAACCTGCAAGCTTTAGCAATCGTGCTAGAGAGACGGGGATATCCAGCATCCTGCTATACTTGTGGCGACCAAATGAACAGTGCTTCGTTTATGGTCAGTTTAGGAGAAAATCACCTCATCCGATTTTTGGTGTCCGATTATGGCATCACTTGGACTGAGATGCGGGACGATCGCGAATTGATGAAATTAGAAGGTGCAGAAGCGGTCAATCAATTACAGGAACTTGCCAATATTGTCAAGCATCCCGTGCAACCACCCATAGCAACTAAAACTCTAGCGAAGCGTTACTAAATTTAACATTGCTAAAAAGCTCATTGCCGATCGCTAATTGCTTTCCCTAAAAAATGGTGAGCCATAAATCATTAACTATTAGCCATTAGCAATTAGCTCTTAGCTATGGAGATGAGGCTACCTATCAAAGAATGAGCACTCACATTATTTGATACTTATTATTGTCAAATTCGTTTGGGCAATAAAGTCAGTGCAATATGTACTTACTTAACAATTGAGTATCGCCACTGATAGCGGCTCGTACTCAAGCACTAACGCATTTAGCGCCGATTTTCAGCATCAAAGCAATTACAATCAAAGTTTCCTCTCCATTACCTTAATTTCCTGGTGTATAAAGGCAGAAGTAAGAAGGCAAAGGAGTCACTGCGGTGGACGGGTTCCACAGGCTACAGCAAGTGGCGTGGCAGAAGGTGCAAACGCTGGAGTAATATCTGCAATCTTTTTCTCACCAAAACTGAGCAGTATTGCGCCTGCGATCCCTCTTCATTTCAACTATTGCAGTATAGCACTGGGATCGCTCCATATCATTAAAAAATTTGTTGCACACTTTGTACAAATTTTATGCTATGTCAGATGAGGCAGTCTCTTGAGTTTTGAAAATGTCAGAAGAAACACTAAATCAGCCACAACTTCCTCCCACAAGTGCTCTTGACAAACTATCAAATCAAGGGTCAGAAAATTGGTTTGAATATCCTGTAAGAGTTCAACCACACCATACTGACTATGCTGGTGTTGTTTGGCACGGTACTTACATAGCTTGGATGGAAGAAGCACGTGTAGAATGCTTGCGAGCAATTGGGGTTGACTACGCCGAACTTGTAGTTTTGGGTTGCGATCTACCCGTTGTAGAACTATCAGTACGCTATCACCGTTCTATTCAATTAGGCATGGCAGCAGTTGTGAGAACGCGCATGGCTGAAGTCACAGGAGTTCGTATTAACTGGGATTACGCCATTGAATCGCCAGATAGACAAGAATTATATGTAACTGCACAAGTGACTTTAGTGGCAGTAGACCGTGAAAGAGGTAAAATTTTGCGTCAATTACCCGCCACAGTCCAAGATGTTTTGGCACGCCTTTCTGCATCAATAAGTCAGTGACCAGTATAGTGACCAGTGACCAGTTACGTAATCAGGTGTATTCGTACTACATCGTTATTAAAACGATAGAAATTACAAAAAAGCGGAACAGAGAACAAACAGAAAATTCCCTCTGAATTTTAAGCGTGGGAGATACTTCTTACATCGATCGCTGGTCACTGGTCGCTGGTCACTGGTCACTGGTCATTGTACTGGTCACTAGTCACTGTTTGCGTGGATTTGGGCAAATTCATGACAGAGTTCCAGATATCTGGTGGACTAATACCAAAACCCGCTTCTAATAAAACAATACTGACAGCAACAATAAATGCAGTATTTGCCGTTGTTTTCATAGCTTTAACTAGGATTGTAAAGACAATCCAAGCTACAAGCAGTGTAGCAATCATAGACACACTACTCCTTTGAGATAACCCTGATGAACAAATATGTGAATTGACAAAGAAAAATCGGACATTTGTAACAATTACAAATGTAATACTCTCATAAGCATAGAAGTTGTATATGCTCTGACGCAAAATATATACGTCTAACGTATTACGGGTTCGTTTTGAGTTTTGTAATTGTTCTCCGCTTAATATACAACAAAAAAATCAGAAATAGGGTAAGTTTTAGATACTTTTTTTAAAAAAACAATGGTAAATTTTATTGAATTTCTTCAATTGATGCTTTAGGAGTTATAATAGTCTGGGATAGTGTTTTCTATAATCGTTATATAAAAAATCAGTATTTTTCAGGATGGCATAATACAAAAAGTTGCTGTAAAACAGTATTATTCAGTACCAACTATATAAGCTTCTAATAGAATAAATATTTTTTATTGTTGGTTGCTTTATAGGGAAATTACCTTTCTTTTGAATTAAGAAAGCGAAGAGCGTAAAGCTTTACGTTCAATATAAAATTTATGTATCGCGTTCTTTTTTCCAACAAGTATCATTGATATAGAACTCCTATTTGATTTTTGAAATATACGTAGGTAGGGAAGACAGCCCACCACATAAACCTTTTGGTGGGTATTGCCCAACGCCACTCCTAGCAGTCGCGCATAAAGACGCGCACGAGGGTGGCTCCCCTACAGTACTGAGATTTTTTCATAAATCATTTATGATTCCTATTTTGATAAGGATAACCTTAAGGTACTGTATATCCAGGTAAACCATTGGTGAAAAGCTAATTAAAGTCAGCATTCAAAAGTCAAAAGTTAAAGCATTTTATTTTTTAACTTTTGACTTTTCACTTATTCACTCCTTTGCGAGTTACCGTGCAGAAATAATATGAGAGCGAGATTGTAGGTTTTCAGTTGCTGTGAGAACTTCCTGTCTTGCCCATCGATCTGCTGCTACAATGTCGTCTAAAGAGGGATTTGAACGGTTATCTTTTGAGTGGCGATCGCACACCCATTCAATACACCAAGGAATATCTAAAAACCGAATTTTTTCTTCCGAAAACAAAGCCACAGCTTGCTCGTTTGCCGCATTTAATACAGCTGGCATTGAACCACCAGCGCGACCCGCAGCGTATGCTAGCTTCATACAAGGATATTTTTGGTGATCGGGTTCGCGGAAGGTTAAACTGCCAACTTTCACTAAATCCAAACGTTCCCAATTTGTGTAAATACGGTCTGGCCAGGACAAAGCATAAAGTATAGGTAAACGCATATCGGGCCAACCGAGTTGAGCTAAGACAGAGGTATCTTGCAGTTCGATCAGCGAGTGAATGATACTTTGGGGATGAATCACAATTTCGATGTCTTCATAATCCAACCCAAAGAGGAAGTGCGCTTCAATGACTTCCAACCCTTTATTCATCAAAGTGGCTGAGTCTATGGTAACTTTAGGTCCCATTGTCCAATTAGGATGCTTGAGAGCATCAGCAACAGTCACCTCTGCTAACCTGTCTACTTCCCAATCACGGAAAGCACCACCAGAAGCAGTGAGTAAAATTTTCTTTAAACCAGCTTTAGGAACACCTTGCAAACACTGAAAAATAGCCGAATGTTCTGAATCAGCTGGTAATAATTTTACACCATGTTTTTCAATCAAGGGTAAAACGACGGGACCGCCAGCAATCAGTGTTTCTTTATTTACCAAGGCAATATCTTTGCCAGCCTCAATTGCTGCAATCGTCGGTAACAAACCAGCACAACCAACAATACCCGTAACGACGGTTTCGGCATCGCCATATCGGGCAACCTCAATAACTCCAGCCTCCCCTGCAAGTACAATAGGTTGGGGATCGATATCTTTAATTGCTTCAGTGAGTGCTGGTAATTTCTCTACGGCGCACAGCGCTACTATGCTGGGTCGAAATTGCCGGATTTGAGCAGCCAAAAGTTCTACATTATTCCCAGCAGCAAGTCCAACAATCCGAAAGCGATCGCTTGACTGAGCTACTATATCTAGAGTCTGGGTACCTATCGAGCCAGTAGAACCAAGAAGTGTTATTGCTTTCACAATTATTTTGGGATCGACAAACAACAATACTATAGAGTGACCAGTGACCAGTGACCAGTGACCAGTGACAGGAAGTTAATTGGTCACTTGTCATTTGCTGCGTTTCTCGATCCGGTGGCTCCGCCTGGGAATGCCTTCTTTAGAGGCTCTGCCTCTATGTTCTAATTTGAATAAGTGGCTAAGCAGAAATACACATAACTATATTAAAAAATGTAAAGATATCTGAAACCCTTACTCATCACAAATGACAATTCAAAATTATGGACAAAAATTTTTATCTCCAGTATGCCGCCGTTGAAGACAAGCATTGGTGGTTTGTTGGTCGCCGTGCGATCGTAAATAGGATAATTCGCAAGCTCGCTTTGCCCAAAAATCCCAAAATTTTAGAAGCTGGGTGCGGTACGGGCGGTAACTTGAGTATGCTGGCTCAACACGGTCAATTATCAGCCATGGAGATAGATGAAGTTGCTTGTATAATCGCTAACGAGAGGCAAGTCATCCAAGTTCTGTTAGGAAGTTTGCCAAACAATATTCCTTTTACAGAGAAATACGATCTGATTGTTATACTCGATGTCTTAGAACACATAGAGGACGATAAAGCAGCTTTGTTAGCATTGCGTTCGAAACTCAAGCCTGGTGGCTGGTTATTAGTGACAGTTCCTGCATACCAGTTTTTATGGAGTCAGCATGATGAAATTAACCATCACAAACGGCGTTATGTGTTAAAAGGCTTGAAGCAACTTGTGAGGAAAGCTGGTTTTGCAGTCAGTTACAGCAGTTACTTTAATACTTTTTTATTCCCTGTCGTTGCTCTTGTTCGTGGCTTGCGGAGGTTGTTCCGTTTGGAGAGCAATTCTGTTGCTAACAGTGATATAGCTTTGCCATCGAAACCTGTGAATCGATTTTTGAGTCTTTTGTTTGCAAGCGAGCGCTATTTACTAAACCGGTTTAGCTTACCGTTTGGTGTATCTATTGTGCTCTTGGCACAGAAAACGGACTAGGAATAGAGTTTATTTAACAAAACAAAAGAGTGAATTATAATGATTTACATATTAGTATCTATTGAGTTATCAACTTTATGATAGTATTAGCTATCGTACTATTTTAGAAATATTTTGTCAATTATATGGAACGCGATCGAGTCATTGCTATTCTCAAAAATCTAAAGACTCATTTGGCAGTGTTAGGTGTTCATTCCCTAGCTTTATTTGGTTCTGTAGCTAGAGATGAAGCTCAATCAGATAGCGATATAGATATTTTGATTGATTTAGAACCACCGATTACCTTTGACCGATACATGGATGTCAAATTCTATTTAGAGGAGCAGTTGGGAACTCGCATAGATTTGGTGACTTGGAAAGCTTTGAAGCCGCAAATTCGTGAAACTGTAGAGCAAGAAGCAATCTATGTCGCGTAATATCAAGCTGTATTTAGAAGATATTGTTTCTAGTTGTACGAAAATACTGCATTATACTCAAGCTATGACTTTTGAAGAGTTTGTTGCAGATGAGCGGACTTTTGAAGCTGTAATTTTTAACCTTTTAGTCATTGGGGAAGCTGTTAAAAATGTTCCTCAAGATATGCGTGCTCGATATCCTGAAATAGAGTGGTGTAAGATAGCTGGTTTACGAGATATTCTTGCTCATACTTATTTTCACGTAGAAGATGAGATTATTTGGGATATTGTGCAAAGTAAAATACAACTTCTACAACTACATATACAGCAATTGTTGAATACAGGTTTAGGGTAATGCGATCGCTCTAACGTATAGTGAAGAGAACTATTACAAAATAATCCCGTCTACCAATAAGTGATTTGGTTGGATTGTTGTTAAAGTGGCAAATTTTGGGCGTTGCACAAATACAGCAAGATGAATTAAGAGTATTGTATTATACTTGTATTTTCTTATACACCTGAATAGGATGAGGGGTGAAAAATATTACAAGTACTGCTTACTTGTTATTTTGCTTGCAATATGCCCTATATGATGCTTAGTTATTTAATAAGCATTTGTCCTAATACCCAATCCTCGATCCCCAATCTAACAGGAGAACTGTTATAGCTGTGATTAAGCCAATATACTCTATAGTTATACCGATATATAACGAAGAAGAAAATATCTCTGAGATGCATCGGCGTCTGTGCCACGTGATGCAGCAATTAGACGGGGAAACAGAGGTTATTCTAGTAGATGATGGAAGTCGCGATCGCTCGCTGTTTCTGATACGCGATCTCCACATAAGCGATCGTCGGATACGATACTTGAGCTTAGCTCGAAATTTTGGTCATCAGATTGCGGTTACGGCAGGTTTGAACTTCGTTCAGGGTAGGATTGCGATCGTCATGGACGCCGATCTCCAAGATCCACCAGAACTGATTCTGTCCATGATTGAAAAATGGCGACAAGGTTACCAAGTCGTTTATGCCCAACGAATCTCTCGCAAACAAGAAACTTGGCTAAAACGCTTCACGGCTTTTGCGTTTTATCGCATTCTCCAAAGGTTGTCTGATGTGGACATACCACCAGATACGGGTGATTTTTGCTTGATGGATAGGCAAGTCGTTGATATTCTCAACTCTATGCCAGAACGCAATCGCTACATTCGGGGTTTAAGGGCTTGGGTAGGGTTCCGTCAAACAGCCGTTTACTTTGAAAGAGAACCTCGTTATGCAGGAAAAGTCAAATATACCTTTGGTAAATCTTGGGCGTTAGCACTGAATGGAATTATTTCCTTGTCAAGAGTTCCCTTGCGCTTAGCAACTTACCTAGGGTTAGTGTCAGCAGTAGCAGCTGTATTTATGATATTCCTCGTGCTTTACTGGCGCTTATTCGATCCTGCAACTCCATTAATGGGCTTTACTCTGATTACCATTGCTCTATTCTTTATTGGATCTGTCCAATTATTTTGCATTGGTATTCTTGGGGAGTATATTGGTCGTATTTATGAAGAAGTGAAAGGGCGTCCTATTTATACCTTGAAAGAAACTGGAGGCGTTTCTCAATCATCAGTACTTTTAACAGTGACCAGTGACCAGTAATCAGTGACCAGTAATCAGTGACCACCTGACCAGTGACTAATACTCAATCCCCAATCCCTAATCGCCAATCCCCAATCCCTAATCCCCAACTCCCACACATTTTTTTTCCTTTGACAATGTGGCTATCGAGCCGCTTAGTCATAATCGTTGTGATGTTATTGATTGCCCCCTTGATTCCTGCTCCACCAAATGGTGTTGCTGCTAAATTTGACTGGGAGGTTTTCTATGCTTGGGATAGTGGTTGGTACGAGCAAATTGCAACTAAAGATTACTATTACTCCGATAACAATAAATTATATTCAGTTGCATTTTTTCCATTATTTCCCTTAGTTACGCGAGTATTTATGACCTTTGGCTTGCCTTTTGAAATTGCAGGTACATTGGTCAATAACTTGGCGTTTTTAGCAGCATTGGTAGTTCTTTACTTATGGGTTGAAGAGCGTTACAGTACTAGTGCTGCTCGTTGGGCGACTGCTGTTTTAGCGTGGTGTCCCTATTCTGTTTATGGAACTGTAATTTACACTGAAGGACTTTTTCTCCTGTGCAGTACATCTGCTTTAAGAGCCTTTGATAAAAAGGAATATACTTGGGTAGCATTGTGGGGATCGCTAGCCACAGCAACGCGAATCACAGGAGTAGCTCTAATAAGCGCTTTTTTATTTGCGTCTTGGAAACAGCACCGAGGTGTCAAAGCTTTCATTGCTAGTTTGGTAGCTAGTGGAGGTTTACTGCTCTACAGCTTATACTGTCAAATAAAATTTGGGGACTTCCTAGCTTTTCTCAATGCTCAGAAAGGGTGGCGTTCTTCCTATGGCTTTAACTGGGGCGGTTGGTGGAAGGTACTCATGCAAATTGTGGTTGGTTCGGTCAATGTAAGACACGGTAGCATCAAAGACTTTTCGTACCCACTGCTGTTTGCAATTGTCCTTGGGGTTGGTTATGTACTGTGGCGATTCCGTTCTCAACTAGGTTCAACAAAAGTAAGGTATGGCTTTTGTTTTTTGTTGCTTGTAGTCTGGATTATGGCAGGAGATGCATTCCTGAAAACAGTAATGATTTTTGGCGGTCTTAGTTTACTTTGGTTATCAAGGAAGAAGCTTCCTCTTGCTGCTTTTGTCTATGGCTTATGCTCCTATGCAATGATTTTTAATACAGGGCTTGTAGCCTCTGTTGACCGTTATGCCTACGCAATTGTAACGCTTTCATTTGCTTTCGGGTTGTTACTGGCTCGATATCCTCGTTTGGGTTATTTAATTATTGGCTTCTTTGCGATTCCATTGGTCACTTTTGCTGTACGATTTTCCCAGAATCTTTGGTTGGCTTAATTAGTAAATTGTTAGTTGATAGTAGTTAGTGGTTAGTTGATAGTTGTTAGTTGTCATCAACTACCAACCACTTACCACCAACCACCAACCACTAACTACCAACCACTAACTACTAACTACTAACTACTAACGTGAAAACAAAAGTGATAATTCCTAGTACAGTTATTTGGATGATTGGTGTTAGTGCCATTCTTCTCTTTGTATCTAGCAGTTTACGACATATCCTTTTTCAATCAACTGCTTTTGATTTAGGAATCTTTGACCAGGCAGTTTACTTGATTAGTCAAGGTCTAACGCCTGTTTCTTCTTTCATGGGTTATCACATTCTTGGGGATCATGCTGCTTTCATTTTCTATCCCTTAGCTTTACTCTACAAAATTTATCCTAGTGTTTACTGGTTATTTGCCGTACAGGCAATAGCTTTAGCAATTGGTGCTTTACCAACTTGGTATTTGGCGCGTCAAGCTAAATTAACAGATCGGCAATCAATTGCAATGGTGACTGTGTATTTACTGTATCCGCTTATTTACAACGTCAATCTATTTGATTTTCACCCGGAAGTTATGGCTCTCCCTATGTTCTTGGCAACAATATGGTGGGCAAAACAGGGTAAAGTTGCTTGGTTTTGTTTTGGCATTGTCTTTATTTTGGGATGCAAAGCTGTCCTATCACTTACAGTAGCAGCTATGGGCGTTTGGTTACTTTTAATTGAGAAGCGACGTTTCTGTGGTGCGTTTGCTATTAGTACTGGCATTGCTTGGTTTTTCATCAGTTCTCAAATTGTGATTCCTTTTTTTAGCGGTCGGGAAGCAGCCGCCGTTGGACGTTACAGTTATTTGGGGAACTCAGTTGTAGAAATTGCTCAAAATTTGGTGTTGAAACCAGGGGTTGTTTTAGGAAAAGTTTTCTCTTTCGAGAACTTGGGATATTTAGTTTTGCTCTTAGTCCCTGTTGCTTGGGGGTTGTCTTGGCAAAGCCTTAAACCTTTAATAGGTGCCATTCCATGTGTCGCACTCAACCTAATTGCTGACTATCAACCACAAAAAGATTTAGTCCATCAGTATTCTCTACCAGCACTTCCATTTTTATTGTTAGCTGTTATTGCCAGTCTTGCTTCAAATCGTGGATGGTTAAAGAAACCAAAATTCATTATTATATGGTCTTTAATAACATTTTTATGTTTAGCTAAATTCACCCATTTTAGTGGCAAATATTTAGAATTGGTAGATAATTTGCCAGCTACACGAGAAGCGATAAGCCAGGTACGGCTTGCGCCAAAGGCGATAGCCGGGTACGGCTTGCGCTTCGCGATCGCACGAGTTCAATCAAAGGAAAGTCTCTACACGACAGCTTCCATTTCTCCACATTTGTCGCACAGACAATTCATTCAGTTAACAAATGCTGATTCGCCACCCAAGGATTTAGCTCAATTTCAATACGTGTTGCTCAATGTTCGGCATCCAGGTTGGGCGAGCAATCAACAGTTTGCTACTAGCTTGCTTAATCAACTCAAAAGCCATTCAAAATTTCAATTAAATTACGCTCGCGATGATGTTTATTTGTTTTCTCAAAAACCATGATGAAACTTCCAAACTTCCTAAGCAAAGGATTCTTTTTTGCAATAACAATGTGGCTAACAAGTCGGCTATTTATTGCAGTAATTATGTTGTTAGTTGCTCCTTTGTTACCATCTCCACCTGGAGGTCTTGCAGCCACGTTTAGCTGGGATGTTTTCAATGCTTGGGATAGCAAACAATACAATATTGTCTCAACTCAAGGTTACACTGATTCTCAAAATGGAGAACCATCTGCAATAGTTGCTTTTTTTCCATTATTTCCTTTAATTGTTCGGGCAATAATGACTGTTGGCTTGCCTTTTGAAGTAGCTGGAACGCTGGTGAATAATTTAGCGTTTTTAGGAGCACTCATAGTCTTATATATTTGGATAAACGAACGTCATGGAGTTAATGCAGCAAGGTGGACAACTGCTGTTTTGGCATGGTTTCCCTTGTCTTTGTTTGGTACAGTTATTTACACGGAAGGCTTGTATCTTCTTCTAAGTACGGCAGCTTTAGGGGCTTTTGACAATCAAAAGTACGGCTGGACTGCTCTTTGGGGTTCTCTTGCTACAGCAACACGTCCCACCGGAATCGCTTTGTGGATATCATTTGTATTGGTTACAATACTCGATCGCAGAGGGATCGGCGCTTTTCTTGCCAGTTTATCCACTGGTTGTGGTCTACTTTTGTTCAGTTTCTACTGTCAGATAAAATACAACGATCCTTTGGCATTTCTCCACGCACAGAAAGCATGGCGTCCTTCATGGGGATTTGACTGGATACGTTGGTTAAAGATGTTTATGCAAATTCTTGTTGGTACAACCAATTGGAAGTACGGCTACATAAAAGACCCTTGGCATCCATTGTTATTTCTAATGATTACCATTATGGGTTACTTGTTGTGGCGTTTCCGCAAACAATTAGCAGCTCGCAAAGTCAGATATGGCTTTGCTTTCTTGGGACTACTTCTTTGGCTCTTAGCAGGCGATCCCTTGACTAACGTTGTGATGATTGTTGGAGGAATCTATTTACTATGGCTTTTCCGTACCGAAATTAGTACGAGCGCACTGGTTTACGGATTGTGTGCGATCGCCATGCTACTAGCTTCTGGAGGTACAATTTCTCTAAACCGTCTAGCTTACGGCGTTGTATCGCTGTCAATAGCGCTTGGTTTACTACTTAGCCATCATCCTCGGTGGGGATACGTTGTGTTATCCTCCCTTTCCATTCCACTTGCTAGCTTTGCTGTACGATTTGCCCAGGATTTATGGGTTGCATAGGAACTTAACATAGATAATGCAGAGTAGAGCACAATTTCTGTTGACTTCATAGAAATTTTAAATACTGTCTGCCATGTTTACATAAGCTTTAATTATTTGTATAGGATTTTGCACTGTTGTTAGCTCGTGAAATCCTTCAAAAACTCCACCACAAAATATGTAGAGAATACACAATTTATGAAACTTATAGTTAAGTTCAGTATTTATACTGAAAACATATATGTTTAATATAGAATATTAATGAGGTAACAGTCGTAATAAACTTGTGATTGTGAGTTTTCCATCAAGGCAACCACTTTATACTTACCTTAGTACAAGCTGAGATGAACCACCCAAGGCAGAAGACGCAAATGCTTATTATTTAAGCTTTTGTTTTCATCTATATAAGGCATAAAGTGAAATCAATTCAAGTATGCCTTGTAAAGATAGGTTAATGACATTTGCATTAACCAGGAATTTTGATTTCTAATAAGAAACATATTAAGTCAGCCCACGTCTAGCTTATTGTTAGAAAAATGAGAGTAAACTTAATATGTTCAAATTTTAACTTTTTTTTCTAGAAAGGAACAATATTCAGCAGTAGAATATACTGGGGTATATAATTTTGAACTGTGGTGTTGAGACTATAAATTGAGCAGTCTGATGTGGCTTGGCTTTTAGCCTAAAACAAGTCGCAAAGATTTTTCCGTTCTGGTTTTAATATGTCAAAAGCCCTTAGTACAATAAAATAGCAAGTTATGTCCGAACGTATAATCGATTTTATCTTTTTTATCTTTGCTGACTATTGAGTAGCAATGTGACTACTAAGTCACCCAGTTTTTGCTTGCATTGAAACCTTATATTTATTGGCTTAATATCTATCATTTATTATTGAGCCTATATTTTAGTTTTCAAGATTTTCAGAAATTTCTGGAAATATTAAATACTTAAAGAAAATGTGCTATAACATACCGTCATACTGTAACTGACGGTTCCACAAGTGAAGGAGCGCTTGAAGTGGAAAGCAATAAATCATATGTTTGGTCTCAAGGAATATTAATAGCCTTAGTTGCTTTATGCGGGAGTTTTAGTCTTGGTTTGATGATGCCTATCAACCCAAATGCTTCTAAAGCTCAAATTGAAAATCCCGTAAATTTAAAAGAAATAGCTGCCAGTACAGGTAATCAACAACGTCTTGAGAAATTCAAGACAGCAATGATAACAACTTGGCAACAAGAGGCGAGTGTGAAGGGTCTTGCTTACGCTATCCCATCTCGCTTTCAAGGCATCACTATTAAAAGTGCAAACCAAATAACAGGTGAGAAAATTATTGCTTTAACTTTTGATGATGGTCCATGGCCTGACGGTACAACAAAGATATTAGATATTCTTAAGAAAAACAATATAAAAGGGACGTTCTTTGTCGTTGGGCAGATGCTCAAGCAATACCCAGAGTTAGGTAGAAAAATAGTAGCGGACGGTCACATTATAGGCAACCACACGTGGCATCACTGGTATCATCATTTTAGTCCGCAAGCAGCAGCGTTTGAAATTGAAACGACATCAGACCTAATTTATAAAACGACAGGTGTAAAAACAACTTTATTCAGACCACCGGGCGGAATGATGCACAACGGCTTGGTGAATTATGCTAGAAACCAGAAACAGACAGTCGTTATGTGGTCGGCTGACTCTATTGATTACAGCCGTCCCGCCGTACCCAGGCTAGTGAAAAATGTTATGAGAAATTCCGAACCAGGTGGAATTGTGCTCATGCATGATGGTGGTGGAAATCGCACGAGAACCATCCAAGCATTACCGCAAATTATTAGTACTTTTAAAAAGCAAGGTTATCGTTTTGTAACAGTCCCAGAACTTCTAGAAATGGAAGATAATGGCATCAAGTTAGCAGAAGCTAAAAAGAAGAAATTTGTAGCAGGGAAACAGTGACCAGTAACCGAATCACCTCGTTCCCAGGCTGAGCCTGGGAATGCTTTCATGGAGGCTCCGCCTCCTACTCCCTTTGGGCTCTAAAATTACAGAATTTTGTAGAGTGGGCACTGCCCACCATTATCACGTTGGTGGGCATTGCCCACCCTACGCCCATAGGTAATCGAATGGTACCGAAGGGAGTAATAAGACCAATCCTCTTTTGAGCCAACAGCACCAAATAAAATTTGGTGGATTCTGGCTAGAAGTTGGATATAACTTTTCGTCCGAACTTGTTTGCACAAGATGACTACTCCCTTTGGGCTCTAAAATTACCGATCTTTGTAGGGTGGGCACTGCCCACCAAAGCGCTTTGGTGGGCAGTGCCCACCCTACTAGCGCATCTAGGCTAATTTTGTGAGTAGAAATTAATCGGTTAATTAGTCTATAATTCTTTCTCAAGAGCACCCCTGCACCCCTGCTCCCCCTGCTGTCTCAACCCACCATTTCAAGGTAGACGCGGTACTACGTGTTTGGGTAATCATAAGAGCGGGAAGGGAGTAATACAAAATAATACAAAAAATATTATTCCAATACGATAAAGGCTCATTCCTAAAGAGAATGAGCCTTTGCTTTAGTAATATTGCACGTTACCATTTGTATCAGACAATTTTGCCAACTTGCAAAGATTTTACAAAAACTACGAGTGAGTAGTTGAACACCAATGCCTGTAAATTGACTAGTATATATTCGCATTAAGAAGTAGGTAGATAACCATCCGTATCCGTTAACTTAGCGACGGGTTAAATCACCTCGTTTTCTCTGTCTTGCTGATTAGCCGCGCTTTGAGAAGAAAAATGTTTATCCATAAGTGCAGGAACTTGTGCTGCGTGAATCCGACTGTAACGAGTTTTATCTGGCATAACTAAATTTGGCCCCGCTTTGCAATTTTTCATGCAACCCGTTCCTTTAATTGTCACTTCTGATTCCAAACCACACGCACTGACAGATGCTTCTAGTGCTTGGCAAAGCTGCTTACCACCTCGTTTCATGCAATCCGATTTTTGGCACACCAATATAGTGGATTTTTTTGTCCTAACTTCTCCAGAAGAGGACATAGCGACATCAGCACGTGGAGATGTAGAAAAAGAAGAAGACAAGGAAACTGTTTCTTCCCTTGTCTCCTTGTCCTCATGTTTCCTTGCCTCAATTTGGACTGCCATGACTTGATAAGCTTTGAGCTTGACTTCGCCCGTTTTCAAATCGTGCTTTTTCTCACCCAAGACTTGAAGCCAAGTTCCCTTTTGTAACCGCCAATCAAAAGCAATGCGTAAATGTTTGGCGAGTTTAACGTAGCATTCGCCCTCAGAAGTTTCTAGCAGTAAGCCTTTAAGCTTATAGCCATCTTTAATAACGAAATCGAGAAACCGTCCCTCTAGACGGAATTCCGACACCTCTGTCATGTCACATTTCCCCATCTTTTTACCTCTCTTTAACAAAGACTTTAATTTCAGTATGGTAATTGTTACCAGTAGTTTCTGCGACTATGACTGCCGATAGCGAATTTGCCAGCACTTTTTTAAAGTCGCAACCAATTCTTGACGTGAGGCTGTAGATTGCCGCACAACACTCCAGATTTGAATAGCAGTCGTGACATTGTTAATGTCAACCGTCAATGACTGATTCGTCTCACACCAACAAGGAATATCTAACTCCCGCAAACGATAATATATCTGCCATCGGTCTATCTTATTGACCTCTATATTGTACTTTTCCTCTTGTGGTTGCGAAGTTAATGGTTTCAAGACAATCCCCCTAAATATGCAATAGTTTTGCAGTAACTACTACGCTTTTGCTCCCATTGTTTTCCGATCTGGAAAGCTAAGCTTCATTCATTAGAATAACCTAAGTGCAAACTTTTCTCAGTAATTTTTGAAAAAAAACTTGGGATTGGGGATTAGGCATTGGGTAATAAGCAGACGCTATCTCAACGATTAATATTTATTAACTATTAACCGGTCATTGGTCACTGGTCACTGGTCACTGGTTACTGGTCACTGGTCATTGGTCACTGGTCACTGGTCACTGGTCACTGGTCACTGGTCACTGGTCACTGGTCACTGGTCACCGATCGCTGGTCACTGCTTTAGCATTTATTATTGAGAATGTCAGTGCTTTAGATTACATTTTTTTGCTAAAATAAAAATACATAAGATACATTGAGCATTCTTTAAATAAAACAGTCAAAATTCTGTGATGACGATCGGGCTTGCTATTATTTTTAAAATGTTAATATGTAAAGACCAAAGCAGTTAAAAACTGCGTCTGCCATAAAGCGAGGAAAACCATGTCTGAAACGCAAACTGTGTTACGAAATTTTGGTCATGTTTATGACAATCCTGTTCTCCTGGACAAAAGTGTAACTGAGCCAGTTTGTGAAGGGTTTAATGTCCTGTTAGCCAGTTTCCAAGCACTGTACTTGCAGTACCAAAAGCATCATTTTGTAGTTGAAGGTGCAGAATTCTACTCGCTGCATGAGTTCTTCAACGAAAGCTATGGTGAAGCGCAAGAACACGTTCATGATATTGGAGAACGTTTGGATGGACTGGGTGGAGTGCCAGTTGCAACCTTTAGCAAATTAGCAGAACTGTGCTGCTTTGAACCTGAAGCGGATGGCGTATTCTCTTGCCGTCAAATGGTAGAAAATGACCTAAAGGCAGAGCAAGCAATTATCGGTGTTCTTCGCCGTCAAGCCGCACAGGCTGAGAGCTTGGGCGATCGCGCTACACGGTATTTGTACGAAAAAATCTTGTTAAAAACAGAAGAAAGAGCTTACCACCTAGCTCACTTCCTAGCTAAGGATAGCTTAACTCTAGGTTTTGTTCAACCAGCTCAAAACTAAAGTACTCATAATATAGAGCTATCTAACACAAGACTTAAAAAAGCTACAAATACTCGTCCTTAAACAAGTAGAAGAAATGGCAGAGAAGATGAAAATTTATCTCTCTGCCATTTTTTATGAAAATCTACAAAAAAACATAATATTTAATCTCAAAAAAGTTTCATTCAGCTAGTTAATAATTATTCTTATTTATAGTTTTTCACACTGTTAAGAAAAGCTTGTTAAAAAAAGCATAAATTCTTGTTGAAAATCTTCCTCAAAAAAAGTTCCTTCATATTTGAGAAAAATCTTCAGTGTAAATGCAAACAAATTGCAAAAATTAGGGAATAGGGATTGGGCATTGGGGATTAGGAATTAAGTATTAATATTTCTCCCATATCCAATGCTCCGTTCTCAATCGCCAGTCACCAGTCGCCAATCCCCAATCGCCAGTCACCAGTCCCTAATCCCCAATCGCCAGTCCCCAATCCCCCTTTGTCATAAAACCTACAAAAAGCGGCAAAATAAAAGTCTGTAAGACCCTTACAATGGTCGAGACTTATATTCTCTGTACTTGAAGGCAACAACTATGCCCCGCCGTGACGACATCAGGAAGATTCTGCTGCTAGGGTCTGGTCCCATCGTAATTGGACAAGCTAGCGAGTTTGACTACTCTGGCACCCAAGCTTGTAAAGCATTACGAGAAGAAGGTTATGAAGTGGTGTTGGTTAATTCCAATCCAGCGACGATTATGACCGATCCAGAGACAGCCGATCGCACGTACATCGAACCACTCACTCCAGAGTTAGTCGAAAAAGTCATCGCCCAAGAACGCCCCCAGGCAATTCTACCAACCATGGGAGGACAAACAGCCCTCAACCTTGCTGTGGCTTTAGCCAAAAATGGAGTGTTGGAACGGTACGGTGTTGAGTTAATCGGTGCCAAACTACCAGCTATTGAGAAAGCCGAAGACAGAAAACTGTTCAACGAGGCAATGGAAAAAATCGGGGTTAACGTATGCCCTAGCGGAACAGCTTCAACTTTAGAAGAAGCCAAAGCAGTTACCAAAAAAATTGGTACGTATCCCCTGATTATTCGTCCTGCTTTTACCCTGGGTGGTACGGGGGGCGGTATTGCCTACAACGAGGAAGAATTTGCAGAAATGGCACAAGCTGGTCTTGATGCCAGCCCGGTTTCACAAATTCTCATCGACCAGTCCCTACTTGGTTGGAAAGAATATGAATTAGAAGTCATGCGCGACTTAGCAGATAACGTTGTGATTATCTGTTCCATAGAAAACCTCGACCCCATGGGCATCCATACAGGAGATTCCATCACAGTTGCCCCAGCCCAAACCCTAACTGATAAAGAATACCAACGGCTGCGGGATATGGCAATTAAAATAATTCGCGAAATTGGGGTAGAAACGGGTGGTTCCAACATTCAATTCGCCATCAATCCCGTCAATGGGGATGTCGTTATCATTGAGATGAATCCCCGCGTTTCCCGAAGTTCGGCATTGGCATCTAAAGCAACGGGTTTCCCAATCGCCAAAATGGCAGCAAAGTTGGCAGTAGGATACACCCTAGATGAAATCAACAATGACATCACCAAAAAAACACCAGCCTCGTTTGAACCAACCATTGATTACGTAGTCACAAAAATTCCACGTTTCGCCTTTGAAAAGTTTCCCGGTTCTGAATCAGTCCTGACAACACAAATGAAGTCAGTCGGAGAAGCCATGGCAATTGGGCGAACCTTTAACGAATCTTTTCAAAAAGCCCTGCGTTCCCTAGAAACCGGGCGTGCGGGTTGGGGTTGTGACATGAAAGAAAAATTGCCCAGTGGCGAACAAATTCGCGCCCATCTGCGGACACCAAACCCCGAACGTATTTTTGCCGTGCGTCATGCCATGCTGTTAGGTATGACCATAGAGGAAATTTACGAATTGACAGGTATTGACCCCTGGTTCCTCGATAAGATGCAGGAATTGCTGGATGTAGAAAAATTCCTCAAACGGACACCGTTGCAACAGTTGACAAAAGAGCAGATGTATGCTGTTAAGCGGCAAGGTTTTAGCGATCGCCAAATTGCCTACGCCACCAAAACAACAGAAGACGACGTGCGGACATACCGCAAACAACTCGGCGTGATTCCAGTGTACAAAACAGTAGACACCTGTGCCGCCGAATTTGAAGCATTCACCCCATACCATTACTCCACCTACGAAGAAGAATCCGAAGTTCAACCAACTACCAAACCCAAAGTCATGATTTTGGGAGGAGGACCCAACCGCATCGGGCAAGGTATCGAATTTGACTATTGTTGCTGTCATGCTGCCTTTGCCCTAAAAGATGCAGGGTACGAAACAATCATAGTTAACTCCAACCCAGAAACTGTTTCTACCGATTACGATACAAGCGATCGCCTTTACTTCGAGCCACTAGCAAGAGAAGACGTACTTAACATTATTGAGACAGAAAACCCCGTTGGCGTCATCGTACAGTTTGGCGGTCAAACACCGTTAAAGTTATCAGTGCCTTTACAAAAGTATTTACAGGGATTGGGGACTAGGGACTGGGGACTAGGGACTGAGGAAAATTCCCAATCGCCAATCGCCAATCACCCTCCGGGTATCTCCTTCGGAGACGCTTCGCGAACGCAGTCCCCTACGAAAGGAAACCTTTCTACAGGGCTGTCTCACCAATCCCCAATCACCAAAATTTGGGGAACCTCACCAGATTCCATTGACATGGCTGAAGACCGAGAGAAGTTTGAGAAAATACTCAAAGACTTGGATATTGCCCAACCTCCCAATGGAACCGCTCGGAGTTATGAAGATGCTTTGATAGTTGCCAAACGAATTGGTTACCCAGTAGTTGTGCGCCCTAGCTATGTATTGGGCGGGCGAGCAATGGAAATTGTCTACTCTGATACTGAGTTAGAACGTTATATGACCTTCGCCGTACAGGTAGAGCCAGAACATCCCATTCTCATTGATAAGTTTCTGGAAAATGCCATCGAAGTCGATGTCGATGCGATCGCCGACCATACTGGGCAAGTCGTCATAGGTGGTATAATGGAACACATAGAACAAGCAGGTATTCACTCTGGAGATTCTGCTTGTACCTTGCCGAGCATTTCTTTACCCCCGTTAGTTTTAGAAAAAATTCGTGCTTGGACAACCCAATTAGCAAAGGCACTCAATGTTGTGGGATTAATGAATATCCAGTTTGCCATTGTTGGTTCTCAAACATATTCACCCCAAGTTTATATCCTTGAAGCCAATCCCCGCGCCTCCCGGACTGTTCCCTTCGTTTCCAAAGCTACGGGCGTACCGCTAGCAAAGCTAGCATCTCTAATTATGTCCGGTAAAACCTTACAAGAACTAGGATTTACCAAAGAAGTCATTCCCGATCATATTGCTGTCAAAGAAGCCGTCCTACCCTTTAACAAATTCCCCGGTACAGATGTCATCTTAGGTCCCGAAATGCGTTCCACAGGTGAAGTGATGGGTATCGATAAAGACTTCGGACTTGCCTTTGCCAAAGCAGAACTAGGCGCAGGGGAACGTTTACCCTTAAGTGGAACAGTCTTCGTCTCAATGAACGATCGCGATAAGGCCGCGATCGTTGCTGTTGTCCGAGAGTTTATCAATTTAGGCTTTTCTGTCATGGCGACGCAAGGAACTCGTAGCGTTCTTACTGAACATGGTTTAGATGTTGAATTGGTGCTGAAACTACACGAAGGGCGTCCTCACGTTTTGGATGCAATCAAAAACCACAGAATTCAATTCATTATTAACACCCCATCAGGAGAAGATGCTTACAGCGATGCTAAACTCATTCGCCGCACAGCCTTAACTTATAAAATCCCGATAGTGACTACCATTGCTGGGGCAAAAGCCACTGTCGCTGCTATCCGTTCGCTTCAAAGTACCACTTTGGACGTGAAAGTTATTCAAGAGTACAACACGGCGACTGAGAGGTAGGGACTGGGGATTGGGCATTGGGCATTGGGGAGCCAGTTTCCCTATTCCCCATTCCCCAATTGATCTTGAATTTTTTTGAAAAAACTTAGAAATTTTTCTTTGACAAGATACATTTATTAAATAAGGTTATAAATCCTACGAGGGAGGATATTGGGCTTAAATAACCTGTAAGTAAAAGAAATTTGGACTTACATCTAGCCAAGTCGTTATCATAAATGTTACAGTAGTTAATAATAAAAAATAAAAAGTGTTTACATAGCGAGCTTTTATCTAACTGTAGATACTTGTAAAAAATGGGAAATCGCTGTATTTTTTTGCAGTTAAGAACCAAAATAGGGTGACCAATAGCCGCAAAATAATCCTTGTGCGTCAGTGGCGATAAGCTGGGTACAGCTTGCGCTTCGCGAACGCAACTTGAAGAAGGCAGGAAGCAGATGGCAGAAGGCATCTATCAATTCTAGCCCCCACTATTAAACCCAATTATTAAAAAAGAGCAGCGCCATGAAGACCGCTCAGACAGCTACAGACCTAGTGCGGACTTACTTACGCGAGATTGGCAAAGTGCCACTCCTGTCGCACGAGGAAGAAATATTTTACGGAAAGCAAGTACAACGTTCAACAGCATTACATGAAATCAGGGAAGTCTTAGCTACTCAGTTAAATCGTCAACCATCTCTAGAAGAGTGGGCAAAGGCAACACAGCTAGAACCTGCTGAATTAAACGAAGCGATCGCAGATGGCGAAGTAGCGAAACGCAAGATGGTAGAAGCGAATTTGCGGCTTGTTGTGTCTGTAGCTAAAAAATATATTAAGCGAAATGTTGATTTGCTTGACTTAATACAAGAAGGTAGCATAGGAATGCAAAGGGGTGTAGAAAAATTTGACCCCACAAAAGGATATAGGTTCTCAACCTACGCTTATTGGTGGATACGTCAAGCTATCACTCGTGCGATCGCTGAAAAAGGTCGTACCATTAGATTGCCCATTCACATAACAGAAAAACTTAATAAAATCAAGAAAGCGCAGCGTCAATTATCCCAAAGATTGGGACGTGCTCCTACAGCTTCCGAATTAGCCGAAGAATTAGAACTAACGCCAAGACAAGTACGAGAGTATCTCGAAAAAGCGAGGCTACCATTATCCTTAGATTTACGATTGGGTGATAACTACGATACAGAACTAGGAGAAATGTTAGAAGATCCAGGAACTTCTCCAGAAGACTTTGTGACCCAATCATCCTTATCTAACGATTTGGAACGTCTTATGGCGGAACTGACACCACAACAAAGAGAAGTCTTATCTTTACGATTTGGTTTAAATGATGGACAAGCGTTGACACTCTCCAGAATTGGCGAACTTCTTAACATCAGCCGCGAACGAGTCCGACAAATTGAGAGAGAAGCCCTCAATAAACTCCGTAAATCCAAAGTAGGTATGAACGAATACCTAGCAAGTTAGTTACTGGTTACTGGTCACTGGTCACTGGTCAGGTGGTCACTGATTACCGAGATGAAAAACCCGATACTCATGGTACGGTTACAACGACTCCCAAACAAAAAGTTACTTGTTACATTAGATTATAGGAACATATAACGCGAAAGCATTGTCCCTAGGTAAAGGGGTAATTGTAATCTAAGTAATTTTGACCACAATTGTGGTATTCATAAGGAGGTAAAAGTGAGTAACCCATCTAACCGAGTCTCAGAATTCTTTAACGGTGAGTCAGAAACAGGCAATTTGTTATTGCAGTATGTTAAATCTCTAAGCCCAGATATAATTAGCCAGCTATCCAAACCGACTTCTCCAGAAGTTTTTCAAGCTATGGAGCGTAATATTGTGGGATTATTAGGGAACTTGCCTTCAGAGCACTTTGGAGTTACGATCGCGACTAACCGCGAACATCTAGGTCGCTTACTTGCCTCCGCCATGATTAGTGGTTATTTTTTACGTAACGCCGAACAGAGAATGAACTTTGAAATGGTTCTGCAAAGCACTGAAAGTAACGGGGAATTAAGTGACAAGTAATCTTAAAAGTTGACCAGTGAGAATTATTCAGATAGAAGAATGCTTGGGCAACACCAAAAATATAGAGTTATCTCCTAGTCCATGATTGACTGAACATTACTTGACAAAATTGAACATCATCTATTAGCATTGTCATAAAG
>NZ_BAACAP010000176.1:0-52729 GCF_045865695.1 Scytonema hankhaensis NUACC26 | reverse complement strand
GGTGCTCTCAACTATTATACACCAGAATTTCTAGTAAAACCATGTAAAAAAGGTGACTCTAAAAATGCGATCGCCTTGTTATTCCGGAAGACCAGTGCCGCAACACATCATAAATTGTGAAGCTGCATGGTCTCCTGCAACACGCGGAAACCTTTAAGAAGCATCCAGGTTGCAGCTGGACAGGTACCGATAATTACGCCCGTTGCCATTCAACCTCATCTGAATGCAATCCGTGGGATTCTGAACATCGATCCCGCCTGCTCCCAAAACAAAGTAATATCGTGCCAGACCACGACCCTCCCAGCCTACATTTTTCGTGCTTGTCGTGGGATTGCGAGCAATTCGCCAACCTGGAGTGCTGGTCTCTCCGCCAGCATTTGTCACTGCTACGGAAGTCACCCGACCATTCCTCGCACAGACCTGGGTTGTTTGCCAGTAGGTATAGAGCGTATTGCCGAGCAACGCCTTTCTTTTAGCGCTTTGATTCAATCCCCAGCAGCCAGTATAGGTGCTCAGGGTCGAAGCGCCCTGGGTCGAAGCGCCCTGGGTCGGAGCGCCCTGGGTCGGAGCGCTATCGATCGGCTGGGACTGAACCTCCAAAGCAGCAGGCTGAGTCACACTATCCACTAAGTTTTGTTCTTCTACGGTCAGATCTGAACGGGCCTGAACCGGATCATTTGCATTGTAAACCTGTTCGGCCAGAGCCAGTCCCCGTTGGACAGATGGATCTTCGGCTGGATTTGCGCCATTAGTGTCCACTTCTTGGTTAGGGTCAGGTGTTTCTACCGCTTCATTGTTTTGTGCTAACTGAATCGAAGGAACAGAACCATCGCGGGTTGGTAGACCTAGTTTTAATTTTGAATTTTCTATCCGTTTATTGCTTGTAGTAGCTGCATTTAGATTAGCGGCAAGTAAAGGAATAGATAAGAATGTTGCTGTAGTGAGAATGAGTGTTAGACATCTTTTGATTTTCATATTCTACTTTGTTTGATTAGTGACGTTTTAAACCAACTAAACATTATGAACTGAAAGAAATTTCTGTATACTTCTCAGCTTCAAGGGTGTAAGTTTTACGCACAATCGGCTATTTCTTTACAAAACTTTACAATTGCAAGAGTTTATACCCTGTATTTCTGACTGGAGTTTAGACTAAGACACAACAAAGTGACTCAGAGGTACTGAGTTAAGGAGCTACACACATCAAAATATAAAAGTTAAAGATTCAAGCCAACTTTGACTGTTGTTTTTTTGGTCGAGAAGTACTTTTTTTGACAATGGGGCAACGGATTTTACGACGACGAGGTTGTCCTATAGACCACCCTGGTGACTTTCCACGGGGTTTGGGAGGATGTGATGGTGTGCCAATCGCCGTGAAAACTGCTCCCATCGACTGAGCAACTCTTCCAGGTGTCAAATTGGTGATTGACTTCTGCCAAGGAAGAGGGCGATCAATCACAAGATCGCGAGCCAACCATAATTGCCAACTAAGGAGTGGCATAAGATCGCTCCATCGCTCACACTGCTCCCTGGTACCTAGTTTGGGTAGTGTCCAGTGAAGACGTTGTTTGGCGAATCGATACCAGTGGTCAACAGCAAAGCGACGTAGATACTGACGCCAGGTATGGGATAATTCGGGTATTCCTTCGCCTACCCAGACCAGCCATAAAGGTCTAGCTTTTCCCATGAGTGCTTCTGATAGTCGCTCAACTTGGATGACATGCATATTGGTCTTGGCAGACTGCTGGAAATGGAGATGGCACCATAGATGTAGGCGCATTCGCCCTAATTTTGGGTCGAGTATCTCTAACATTTTATCGGGTGTCCACCATGTTGTTGAGTCGTTGAGCTTAAATTTATCACCGTGGACACGAGGATGACCAAGGAGACGGAATGATTTTTTCTTCGATACTGTTGCATAATTCCGGGAACTTACGGTGATCTATGCCCAGGTAAAATGGTGTCAGCCTCCAACACTTACGATTTCCGAACATCAAGTATTCACTCAAGGCTGAGCAACACAAACGCGATCGCGACCTTCTTGTTTAGCACAATACAAAGCAGCATCTGCAGCTTTCATCACAGCCTCGCCAGTCAAACCGTGTTCTGGGTAGCAAGCCACTCCCAGAGATAACGATATGGTATCTAAGTTGCGATCGTGATGTTGCAATACTAAATGCTTGACACCTTCTCGAATCAATTCAGCACGTTCTAGAGTTGTTGCTGAACAAGCCAATGGTAATATTAACATCATTTCCTCACCACCATAACGACAGGCAATATCACCATCTCGAATATGTTTTTTCAAAAACGCGGCTAATTCTTGCAATACAGCATCCCCAGCATCATGACCAAAAGTATCATTGAAGCGTTTAAAGTAGTCAATGTCTATCATGACGATCCCAATAGTGCTTTGTTGGCGTTTCGCCCGGTGAATTTCCCTTTCTAAAGTATCTTCAAGGTAACGTCTATTAAATAGACCAGTTAAAGGGTCGCAAATACTCTGTTGCTTAAGAGCTTCATGCAATCTTAAGTTAGCTAATCCCACAGCGATGTGTTCGGCTGTGGTGACACCAAACTGCTGTTTTGCTTTTAGTTTTCCTGGTTCATCGGAACTTAAATACAGTACCCCCAAAGCCTCTCCTTGCGCCATCATAGGAATGCACAAAGATTCACTAGAAGATTGAGAATAACTTTTTTGTTTCCTGTGATGACAGGGTATACATAAAAGGTTGGCATCTATTAAATGTAGCCTTCCCCGTCTCAGTCCCCAACAATCTTGCGCTTCAAAAAATAACTCAGTTGTAGCATCAGCATTCCCCCAAGCCGCCACTGCTTCTAACAAATTTTTTTCACGATTTAGCACAAAGATTGCACCTGACACATCAGGAAACAAATGTTGAATTAATCTAGCGAGTGCTTGATGTGCTTCTTCAACAGATACACAAGCTTGTAAAATATCGCTCAGTTCACCTAACGATGCAATTTCGCGATTGCGTATTTCTAATTCCTTAACCCAACTGTTGAGTTGTGAATTAGCTAGTTGCAATGCTTGCTGTACTTGCTTTCGTTCCACTAGAGAAGCAACAAAGTTCGCCAAACTGGCTATCCATCTTAGAAATGATGCATCTGGCTGAATTCGTTCTGGATGAGCCAAACTCAAAGTTCCTATTACTTGTTGGTTAACTAGCATTGGTTGACATACAAACGTCTGAACATTGAGTTGTTTTAAGATTGGATTGGTAGAATGTACTGTAGTTTCTTCTGGTTGATAAAGTTTAACCAAAGGCTGCCCTGTCAAAACAACTGTGCCAGAAAGAGTTTGGTTTATGGGAACTTCCAGATTGTCACAAGAAGCTAGTGCGGGAATTCCTGTTACTCCGATAAATTCCATAACATGACGATCGCGATTATAAAGTTCGATCGCTACAACAGGAAAACAAGTGGCTAGACTAATTTCCGTGACGGTTTCTCGAGCTGCTGTTTCGAGAGATTCTGTGTTCAAAGCTATTTCAGAAATTTTATGAAGAGTTAGCAATTGTTGATTTCGTAACAAAAGGTCTGATTCTGCTTGTTTGCGTTCGGTGAGATCGACAGCTACACCACCTATTAATGTTTGCCCGTTTGCATCAAATAAAGGAAACTGATATGTCAAAAACTCGTAAACTTTTCCATTAGAGTTTAAGATAGACTCGTTTAACTCAGAAGCGTTTCCAGTGCTAGTAATATATTTAATACAGTTTAATTGTTGTTGAGCAATTTCCAATGGATAGAGGTCAAAAATTGTCTTTCCTATTACCTCTAATACCGATCGTTCGCACCAATTTTCAAAGCTTCTATTGCAATAAACGAATTGACCATTGCTATCAGTTATCCAGCATAAAAGCGGGCTGTGATTCATAAAAGCTTGAAAATTGGCTTCTATTTTCCGTAGAGCGGCTTCCGTTGCTTTGCGATCGCTAACATCTCTAAGAATAATAGTAAAGTAATTACCGTTGACCAACTCTAGTTGAAACATGGAAGCTTCGGAGGGAAATTTTGTTCCATCTTGGCGACAACCTATAATTTCACAGCGTTCCCCTATCTTATCTAAAGATGTGTCAGCACGAAAAGACACAAAAATCTGTTGAAATTGCTGATTAGCAGCACAATCAGGAAAGAGAATATCAATTGGTTGACCCAAAACTTGAGAAGCTGTGTAACCAAAAATCCTTTCTGCTTCTCTATTAAATATTGTAATGAGGTGGGCAGAGTTTACTAAAATCACAGCATCAGAAGAATTATCTAAAATCCCAGACAAACGAACACCACAAGCTAGCACTGCTTCTTCTGCTTGAGCTAATTCCAATGTTTTAACAAACAAGCTAACAAAGACCGATACCTTGGCCAACAACAGTTCCGGTACAAGCGGCTTTAACAGGTAATCAACTGTACCCATCCTAGAGCCTTTTAATACAACTTGTTCGAGATTGCTAGAAGTTGTTAGCAAAATCATTGGTGTGTTATGATTCTTTGGGTATTTCCTCAAAAATGTCGCGTTTGCTAATTCGTCAACTCCAGACATTTCCATATCAAGCAAGATAACAGCAAATTCATGAATAGAAAGATAGTATGAAGCTGCTTCTATAGAATTAGCGCTTACCAAATTATGTTCTAACTGGTTGAGTGACTGTTCTAAAGTCAGTTGATTAGATGAATTATTCTCAACGAGAAGAATATTTACTTTTTGTTGAAATTTACTATCTCCAGTACCTGAATAACATCCCGATTTTTGAGTTAGTTCAATCACAGTATTCATCATAAAATTTCGCCCTACCCTAATGCTGAGTCAGCACTTGTCCGGTTGACTGTCCTTACCGTCAAGTACTTCAATGTCTTGTAGATAGATAGCAACGAAATAGCCCTGAATGCGAGCGTCCTTGGAATCAATTTCCTTGGAAAACTTGCTATCTCAAGCTTGCGGCTCCATATACTTTGTTGCTACTTGCACCCTAGGTTCTCGATCCCCATATATAGAGAAAAGTCCATCAAGAAAAACTACTTGCAGTTAACCGTGAATACCCAGAACCGCTCTCTGTTTCTAAGAAGTCTTTACTCTTGGGTATTTACTGTTACCAGTCAACAGTTGTCATAACTGACTGTGTTAACTTACTTACTTTTACCCTACTTTTTAAAAGTTTTATAAAATCTTAATGTTTTATATCTATAATTCTAAAGATTTTTTAAAAAAATAACATTGTATAAGTACTTAAGATTAAAAGTATTAATTTTAAATAAGAATGCCGTATTTTTGCTGAGATTCTGAAAAAGAGCGATCGCTATTGTTGTTTTTGATTACAATTACCGAAAAAATAGTAGTGTCGCATAAAAAGTATTTAGGCGCATTGGGAAATCTATGGCACTTTATTTAGACTCGGCAATGGTCTCAGAAGCTGAAATTGCCAGCAAAATGGGATGGGTGAAAGGCATTACTACAAATCCAACGCTTTTAGCGAAAAGCAATGAACCGCCAGAAATCGCACTCAAAAAATTATCACAGTTGACAACTGGACCTTTATACTATCAATTGACAACATCTGATTTTGATGGAATGGTAGCAGAAGGAAGAAAAGCTTATGAAATTATTGGCGAGCAAACAATACTAAAGATTCCTGCAACGTCCCTTGGATTTCAAGTGGTAGCGTATTTGTCTCCAGAAATAACTTGTTCGGTAACGGCAATATATAGTGCAGCGCAAGCAGCAGTTGCACGGGAAGCAGGTGCTAAGATTGCGATCGCATATGTCAATCGTGCTACAAAATTGTTAGGTGACGGTATTGCTTTAGTAAGAGACATGGCAAGTGTACTTCAAAAAAGCAATGTAAAAATTCTTGCAGCCAGCATCAAATCACCACAAGAAGCAGCAGCATCTCTCCAAGCAGGGGCAGATCATCTGACACTTCCTTTAGCAATGTTGCAAGCAATGACAACTCACGAACTCTCTGAGAAAACTTTTGAAGACTTTAATCGGGATGGTGTTGGTTTGACAAAGGGAGTAGGGAGTAGGAAGTAGGGAGAAGAAAAGTTTTATTTGTTTTGGCGTACAAACTCTAAACTATCTTCAATACAAAAAACGTCCGGGAGTGTTGCCGTGTTTCCACCCCAGACGTTTTTTGATTTACACTTTGCTCCTCACACACAACTAAAGAATATCATTATCTTTGTTCAAGAGCAAGTGAAAAAGGTGACACTTTGAAAACTGGACTAGATTAGTTACTAGTTAGTGGTTAATGGTTAGTGGGAGAAGAAAATTATCGTTTGTTCTTGTATTCTAAAATCTCTCTTATGCAAAAAACGTCCGGGAGTGTTGCCGTGTTTCCACCCCAGACGTTTTTTGATTTACACTTGCTCCTCACACACAACTAGAGAATATCATTGTCTTCGTTCAAGAGCAAGTGGAAAAGGTGACACTTTGCTAAGTGTACCAGTGACCAGTGACCAGTGACCAGTGACTAACCCTAGTGTAAAAAGTGACGAGTACCCGTTAACACCATAACCAAACCCAATTCATTAGCAGCATCGATCGAATCTTGGTCGCGCAAACTGCCTCCTGGTTGGACAATAGCAGTAATTCCAGATGCGGCGGCAGTTCTCACCGAATCATCAAAGGGAAAGAAACCATCACTTGCTAAAAATGCTCCCTTTGTTTTTTCCCCTGCCTGTTCTAATGCAATTTTTACAGAGCCAACACGGTTCATTTGACCTGCACCTACACCCAGGGTTGTTAGGTTTTGACTTACAACAATAGCATTAGACTTGACGTGTTTGCAAACTTTCCAAGCGAATAGCAGTTCTTCTAACTCTTGTTCTGTAGGTTTTTTTTCCGTGACAAATTGCCATTGACTTGTATCGGCTAATATATCATCAGCAGCTTGCACGAGGAAACCACCTGCAATAACTTTTACTAAATCTTTTGGTTCACTGCTTAGCTGTGGTAATGTCAATACTCGCACCTTTGACTTAGCAGCTAAAATTTCTTGTGCGCGAGCATCGCAATCGGGAGCAACTACACATTCTAAAAACGTCTTTGTCAATTCCGTTGCAGTTTCAGCATCAATGGTACGGTTGAGGGCAACAATTCCACCAAAAGCAGACACGGAGTCAGCATTAAATGCTTTTTGATAAGCTTCGTGGAGAGTATTTCCTAATGCAACACCACAAGGATTGTTATGTTTAATAATTGCTGCTGCGCTTGTATCCGTAAACTCAGCAATCAGAGTTCGAGATGCTTCTAAGTCAACTAAGTTATTATAACTGAGTTCTTTGCCTTGCAGTTTAGTTGCTGCTGCCCATCCACTTGGATGAGTTCCCGTTTGAT
The DNA here is from genome assembly GCF_045865695.1 of Scytonema hankhaensis NUACC26. NCBI lineage: Bacteria > Bacillati > Cyanobacteriota > Cyanophyceae > Nostocales > Scytonemataceae > Scytonema > Scytonema hankhaensis. The sequence goes on along the minus strand of NZ_BAACAP010000176.1, from coordinate 45,375 downwards.
ACCAAGCTGCATTTTGATGGGGATTTTCTCCATAGCGAAGGGCTTGTAATTGTTTGCCAGAAAGATTGTAGTTGTCGAACACTTCCCCTTCTGTGCTATGGGAGAGATTTTGAGTCAGATACTCAGCGATCGCGCGATCGTAGCTAGAAGTCTGTAAAAATCCTTTTAAAGCACATTTTTGGCGAAATTCAAAAGATAGATTGCCACCAGATCGGCGCATTTCTTGTAAATATTCTTCATACTGCCCTGGCTCGCACAAAGTAGTTACATGGGCAAAATTTTTTGATGCTGCCCTCAGCATAGCAGGACCACCAATATCTATTTGCTCGATTGCCTCGGGTAGAGTTACACCTTCAGTAGATATAGTTTCCTCGAAAGGATAAAGATTCACCACCACTAAATCAATGGGACGAATTTGGTTATTTTCCAAATCTGTTAGATCTTCGGGTACGTCTCTTCGAGCTAGAATCCCACCATGAATCCGAGGATGCAGTGTTTTGACTCGTCCACCCAAAATTTCCGGTGAACCAGTATAATCAGCTACTTTTGTCACTGGAATTCCTGCATCTTTCAAAGCTTTAGCTGTACCTCCGCTGCTGATGATTTCAAAGTCAAATTCTTCCACCAAGCTACGGGCGAGGTCAATTAAACCAGTTTTGTTAGATACACTCAGCAGTGCTAGACGTGCCATAATTCCCAAGTCTCTTTTGTATAAAAATGAGGGCAGAAGTCTATTTTATAGATAGTGAAGGTGCAAAATCTCCTCAATTTCCGTGGTGCGGGCGTCCCCGCCCGCCACTCATGACAAATGACTAATAACAACCTTAACTAATGAGCTAATTTCCGTGGTGCGGGCGTCCCCGCCCGCCACTCATGACAAATGACAATCTTGACTAGTTCACTTTATTTCGGACGACTGACTTATTGACTATTGAGTGCAAAACCAAAGAGTATTAACTATTGACTGTTGAGTGTTAATTCTTGACTAATGACTCCTACTTTACAATCTATCAATATCCCTCCACAAACCGACCAGCCCCCAAAAGGTCTAATTGTCACTTTACATGGGTGGGGAGCAAACGCAGAGGATGTGGCATATCTTTTACCTTTTTTTAGGTTACCGGAATATCAATTCATATTTCCTAATGCGCCCTATCCTTATCCTTATTCTGCTCTAGGAAGAGCTTGGTATGACCTGCAAACGGAAAATTTGTATCAAGGATTGTCAGAAAGTCGCCAACAGCTGATAGATTGGTTGAAATCATTGGAAAGTAGCACGGGCGTGCCGCTATCTCGCACGATTCTGAGTGGTTTTTCCCAAGGTGGGGCTATGACTTTGGATGTAGGAGTCACATTACCTCTAGCTGGTTTAATTTCCATGAGTGGATATTTACATCCAGTTGAAAAGAAAGATGAAACAAAAAATGATTCTTCTTCAAAAATATCTACAGATTCACCTCTGCCTCCAGTTTTAATTATGCACGGCAGACAAGATACAGTAGTGCCACTGCAAGCAGCAGTCATAGCACGTCAAACTCTAGAATCTTCTGGGTTCTCAGTAGAATACCATGAATTTGACATAGGGCATGAAATCCGTCCGGAAATGCTAGAGTTATTACGCAATTTTATAGTTGCTAATACTTAGGTAATAGAATTCTGCTACCGCTCTTAAACCCCACAATTTGGCTTGTCTTTAAAGATTGTGTTGTTGGGGTTACAAAATTTTTACAAAATCTGGTAGAAATCCTGAATAATTTCACGAAAACTACTCTTTTTAGTGAGTAATATATATTGGGTGGTTGCAATCGTCGCAACCAAAACCCATGGTGGATGCGAATGCTGCAAAAGGGAGGGGCAAGGACAATGACAACTCTAAGCATTTCTAGAAAAGACATTGCTGCTATGACTCCACAAGAGGTGGAAGAATTAGCAACACGTCTAGAACAAGACAACTACAGTGGCGCTTTTGAGGGTTTGAATGATTGGCATCTACTCCGGGCAATCGCTTTCCAACGTCCTGAGTTAGTTGAACCATACATTCATCTATTAGATCTAGAACCATATGATGAAGCATAACAATTTTGGATTTTAGATTTGCGATTCTTGCTTATGACAAATCCAAAATCAGAAGTCCAAAATCCAAAATTGGCAAGAGCGATCGTAGGTGTGGGCGGCGGTATCGCCGCCTACAAAATCTGTGAGGTTGTGTCCACACTGTTTAAAAGTGGTGTGGAGGTAAGAGTTATTCTCACCAATTCAGCACAAAAATTTATCACGCCTTTGACTTTAGCAACACTCTCCCGTCATCAGGCTTATACAGATGAAGATTTTTGGCAATCCGATCGCTCTCGCCCATTACATATAGATTTGGGAGAGTGGGCAGATCTGATTTTAATTGCTCCAGTGACGGCAAATACCTTGGCAAAGTTAGCTTATGGCTTAGCTGACAATTTGCTGACGAACACGGTTCTGGCTTCTAGATGTCCGGTACTGGTAGCCCCAGCCATGAACACTGATATGTGGGAGCAACCAGTTGTACAGAGGAACTGGCAACAACTTTTAACAGAGCAAAGATTTCACGGGATCGGTACAGCATCGGGATTACTCGCATGCGATCGCGTCGGGGCGGGTAGAATGGCGGAACCTTGGGAAATTGTCGCTTACGTCCAATCGTTGCTACACACTGCAGGGCAAAGAGATTTAGCAGGAAAGCAAATTTTGATTAGCGCGGGAGGGACGCGGGAGTATCTCGATCCCGTGCGATTTATTGGCAATCCTTCTACTGGAAAAATGGGGTTAGCTTTAGCACAAGCAGCACTTCATAGAGGTGCAAATGTAACTCTAGTACATGGGACCGCAAGTTGGGAGATTCCTTTGGGAATAAAGGCGATCCCCGTTGTGAGTGCAGAAGAAATGCGATCGCAAATGCTCAGGTATTTACCAAATGCAGACGTTATTATTATGTCAGCAGCAGTTGCAGATGTTAAGCCAAGAGATTACAGTCAACAGAAGTTAGCAAAGAAACAGCTTCCTGAAGCGTTACCTTTAGAACCCGTACCCGATATTATTGCTGAGTTAGCACAACTCAAACAATCCCATCAACATTTAATTGGATTTGCAGCACAAACAGGGGATATAGTCAAGCCAGCATTAGAGAAATTACACAGGAAAAATTTAGATGCGATCGTTGCTAATCCCATAGATGAACCGGGGACTGGGTTTGGTAGTGACAGCAATCAAGCTATTTATTTAGATAAGCAAGGACGACAGTTGGAAATTCCTCCTTGTTCCAAATTACAAATGGCTCATCATATTTTTGATTTTTTACAAAGCAACTAATACTGCATTAACTATACTAGTACCATTAAATAGCACTTTTCAGTAAGTCCAGGAAAGTGCAAACTTTTCATGTGTATTCGGGGAGGGCAATGGTTACCGTTGGCAACCATTGCCCTCCCCCATTATGATGATTATCATTTTTAATGATTGTATATTTTATTTCTTGGAAGTCCCAATTAAATTGGTGATGAGTCGAGAGTGTCAGTAGTCAAGAGAAATAACGATAGCGATACCTTTAGTAAACTTATTTATAACTAAGATATACAAAAACTAAAAGCTTATAAGTAGGAGGTTTTAGATGACACAAGCTTTAAGAAAGCCAGTTACAATTAGGGATTTTCTGGAATGGTATCCAGAAAACTCAAGTAAACGATATGAACTACACAATGGAGCAATTGTTGAAATGGCGCAGCCTGTAGGGAAGCATGAAGTAATTATAGGGTTTTTAATACGTTTGCTAACGCTTGAATATGACCGATTAAACTTACCTTATTTCATTCCTAAAACAGCATTAATTCAGTTTCCTAGTAGCGAATCTTGCTATTCCCCTGATGTACTACTGTTAAACCTTCCAGCGTTGGAATTGGAACAGTTATGGGAGCAATATTCAACCGTCGAGCTAGCCGATTCAATTCCTTTGGTTATTGAAGTTGTCAGCACTAATTGGCGCGATGACTATCATAAAAAGCTAGGTGAGTATGAAGAAATAGGAATAAAAGAATATTGGATAGTAGATTATTTAGGGCTAGGTGGTCAAAAGTTTATTGGCAATCCAAAACAACCAACGATTTCTGTTTATCAATTGGTAGGTGAAGAATATCAAGTTCGATTGTTTAGAGGTAATGACCGCATCGTGTCATTAGCTTTCCCAGAATTGAATGTGACTGCTGAACAAATTTTTCAAGCTGGAGGAACCTGACCTCTCATTAGGTACTCTCTCGTTCCCTGGTTTTCCCTAGGAATGCAGTGGGCGAGACTCTGCCTCGCGTATGAGGTAGATCGGGAGGCGGAGCCTCTCAAAAGGCATTCCCAGGCGGAGCCTGGGAAACGAGGCGGGGGGTCAGATTTATTATTTGCTAAAAAATTAAGCGGTATACCACTCAGGAGAACGTGTTGCTATAGGAGCTTCACTGTAAGTAGTACCATCCATTGTCCAAATCTTATTCTCGCCTGTTTGATAATTGCGCCAGAAGATATCAGTTTTGCCATCTCCATTGACATCAGAAATGCTAGGTCTCCAAGCACCTCCTGGGCTTTGAGTTTGCAGAGAAACATCACTTGTTACAGTTGCACCATCCATTGTCCAAACTTTATTTTCGCCCGTTTCTTCGTTGTACCAGAAAATATCGGTGTTACCGTTACCGTCAAAATCACCAATTAAAGACTTCCAACCAGAACCAGCAAGCGTAGGTAAGGCAGTATCGGCAACAACGTTTCCATCATCAAAGAGCCAAACTTTGTTCTCTCCAGTTGCAGTATTGCGCCAGACAATATCAGTCTCGAAAGTTTGAACGCCAAAGTTAAAATCACCAAAGCTAGCAATTTCCCATTCAGGACCTAAAGTAGGCGCTGCAGATGGAGAAGCAGTCGTACCATTCATAAACCAAATGATATTTTCGCCAGTGGCGTTATTGCGCCACAAAATATCTGTATTGGTATCACCGTTGAAAAAGCCTGCTTTAGCTGTCCAATTTGTATCAAAGCTATCTAATGCAGCTTCAGATGTGACAGTAGTACCATCCATCAACCAAGCTTTGTTTTCACCTGTTTGAGAGTTGCGCCAGAAAATATCAGTTTTGCTGTCACCGTTAAAATCAACAAGGGTAGGACTCCATCCAGCACCTAAAGCAGTGAGAGGAGTTTCAGAGACAATTGTTGTCCCATCCATAACCCAAATAGTGCTTTCACCTGTTTGAGCATTGCTTATGAGGAGATCTGTTTTATTATCAGCATTGAAATCAGCAATATTCAATGTCGAGCCTGGAGCTATTGTTTTGAGAGCAGCTTCAGCAAGAATATTGTTACCATCCATCAACCAAATAGAGGTTTCTCCAGTTTGAGTGTTATACCAGAGCTTATCGTTCTTCCCATCAGCATTAAAGTCAGCAAGAATTGCGGAACTTGTGATGAGGGGATTGGGGTTCTTAGCTGGCGTCAGAATGTTATCGGGTATTAATCCAGATTCTAAAGATGATTCTGAAGTACCATAAAAACTCTGAGTATTTAAATCATTTGTTACGCCAAGGTATTGATTGCTTTGGCTGTCATTAATAAGGGAGGTACTAGAAGTATTTGACTTGATGGTTGTATCGAGAGATCCCGTCATGACGCTTCTTTCTTTTTAGTGTTCCTCCATTTTTTAACCCATATTTTTTATGGCTTATGTTAATCGTTAACAGATTCAATGTATTTTTCATTTTTTATGTTCTTCTCAATGTGTTATTAAAAAACGAAGATTATAATTATTTTTTTTATTTGAAATGTTATATATTAACAATTACATTGTTTTATTTTTCATAGCACAGTCATATTAGTAATTAATACATATTTCATACTGTTGTGGGCTTCTAATGTAATTTTTGCAATATAGCAATCCTATTTGATTTACAAAGTACACGTAGGTAGGGAAGACAGCCCACCACCAAGTCTTTTGTGCGGCATAGCCGGAAAAGCTTATCCTTTCGTAGGGTGGGCACTGCCCACCACCCCTTTATTAAGAAGGTGCAAGATGTCAGTATAGCAATCTTAAGAAAATTCACCCCCCTGTAGTCCCCTCTTAGTAAGGCTGCAGTGTACACAGAAGTCTAAATTTACCCCCCTTAATCCCCCCTTGGAAAGGGGGGAAATTAGATTTCCTTAATCCCTCTTGGAAAGGAGGGAAATTAGATTTCCTTAATCCCTCTTGGAAAGGGGGGAAATTAGATTTCCTTAATCTCTCTTGAAAAGGGGGGAAATTAGATTTCCTTAATCTCTCTTGAAAAGGGGGGAAATTAGATTTCCAGTTCCCTCCCCTTTCCAAGGGGAGGGCTAGGGTGGGGTAAATTTGATTTTTGCGTACACTATAGCCTTAGTAAGGGGACTCAAAATTTCAATTTTCAAGAATGATTTAGAACTGCTATTTCAGTATAAATATGGTGGGAAATACCCACCTGAATTACCAATGACAAATGACAAATAACCAATAACAAATTTAGCTTGATGCTAAAACATTTTGTAGCTTTGCCACCATCTCAGTTCGAGCTGAGACTCCTAACTTACGAAACATCCTTTTTAAAGCTTGCTTAACTGAATTTTGTGTAATCCAAAGTTTTTCCCCAATTTCTGCATTTGTTAACCCTTGTGCGACTAGTGCCGCTATCTCTAATTCTCGTGGTGTTAGGCGATTGGCTAGCGGTGAGTTGAGTACTGTTGGTTTTGCTTGCGCTTGTAAAGTAGAAATTTTTGCTGACAAGTGCAAGCACAATGCACTGAGATCGGCGAGATCGTTGGCATCAAAAGCTGGAGCACCGCTAGCACGTGTTAAATTTAGTGTTCCCACAAGACGACCATCACAAACAATTGGTCCGCTCATGACGTGTTCGTGATCGTGGCGGGAGCAAAAATTTTTCCAGTCGCCTGATGGTAACACTAATTCCTCGTGGGCTGGAGCATGGCGCTCAACTACATATTGCCCGACAGGGTTGCTTTCTAAACAAACATCTGGGATAACATTCACATCAGCCTCAGCCGTGTAATGGTCATCTACTAGGTAGATACCCCAGTGTTGCACACCAAAGTACTCGCCAACTGTATTCATGACAGCTAGTCGTAGTTCTTGCTCGTTTTGAGCTTTAGCGATCGCTTGAAATAGGTCATGAAGGGAGTTAGCCATTGCAATATAAGTGTACCCACTTGAGGACTATGCATTCTTAATAATTATTTCTATGCTAACTGATAGGAGCAAAGCTAAAAACTTACATAATTAGTAACTATAGGAGAATCCTGTGACTGCAACACAAGTCTCTGCCCAAGAATTCTTTCGGGCTGCTTACGAAAACCGCTACACTTGGGATAAAAACTTCCCAGGGTATACTGCAGATGTAACCTATAAGCATGGTGACAAAGTGTTTGCAGGTAAAGTTTGTGTCAACGCTAATCTCAAGGCAGAAGTCTTTGACGTAGAAGACGAACAAGCAACCCAAGCGCTTAACAATCAGTTGTGGGAAATAGCTATTCACCGCATTCGTCGTACTTTTGAAGAAACCCACGGCGCAAATACCTTTCGCTATGGCGCGACTGATGAAACTGGTGCTGTGGAAATTTTAATGGGCGGTAAGGCAGAAGGCGATAGATATAAAGTCCGCAATAACGAAGTATGTCTTGTTCACCGACACATTCATAGTGTAGTTGTAACTATTAATACATTTAGTAGTCATGATACAGGTGAAGGCTACCTCTCCCACACATATGACTCTGTTTACCACGATCCAAAAACAGGGGAACAGAAGGGTGGAAGAAGTGAATTTGAGGATGAGTACGAAAAGGTTGGCGACTACGTTATCTTAAATCGCCGCGTGATTCGGACTGAAGCAGACGATCGAGTTCACACCCAAGAATTCATCTTCTCGAATATCAAACTGTTAGAACCTACTGCTGAGTAGCACTCCAGGACAATCAGTATAGCTTTTTACCCGAATTTTTATAAATCATCCCGTTCTATTGCAAATTGCACCAGAATGGGATTTTTATGCTAAGATGATAGATTACTTCTTTTACAAGCTAGAATTACCATTTGCAATACAGGAACTTTATTCAATACTTAAGGGATTTGCAAAAAATAAATTCAACTTATTGTGGGGCAGGCGAGGACGCCCACCCCTGCTTGCTGACAGGCGAGACGCCCACCCCACAAGAGATTTTTGGAGACTTATTTATTTGGAACTCCCTAATTGAAAACCTAAGCTTTAAAAGCTTTTCTAAGAATTTAACGGAGAAAGCGTAAGATATTTAAATACAGAAATAATACTGATAAATAAAATTTTTGTATTTTATGATTTTTTTTATTTCCGGATAAATACTTTTTTGTGATAAGATAAAATTCAAGAAGGAAAACAACCTTCGGATAGATGCTGAGAATAAATACTCGCTTCAACACCATTTAATATGTATATCTTGAAAACATTTTAGATACTGTTACTACGATCGCGAAATTCATATGTTGAGCTTTAACAGATTTTATAAGTAAAAACACTCTCCAACAACAGTCACTTTATTAGGGTATACTACCGTGAGCAGAAACCGTCCTACAACTCTCAACACTCGATTGAATGAAATTATCGATCGGCTAGGGCAATCAGCAAACCAAAACCATCTAAAGATTCTTGAGCCAAATTTTGAAGCGATCGCTTTTTCAAAGCCATTAAAAATCAATCAATAATATCTTGGGGTGAAATATTCACCCCATACCCGTTTTTTCTAAAAATTTCCTAATCCTAGTAAGCTTCGCTAAACCGCTACCCTTCAAGGGCTTCCTACTTAGTTGCTACTCCTGCAATATGAGGACTGACTATAGGAACTGGAGCGCGAAAATGTTCGTAATTCAAGTTTGAAAATCCAGCATTGTCCAAAGCACTCCAAGTTTCCCTATCTGGATGACAACCATCTCCCACTAATTTCCATAAGGGACGAATTGTACTTTGAACCTTTCGCAACAGTGTTTCCTTGGGTGCAGCAACATGTTCAATAAATAGAAAGCGTCCCCCTGGTGTCAGCACTCGTAAAATTTCCTGTAATGTATTCGATAAATTTGGAACTGAACATAGGACGAGGGTACTTACGATCGCATCTACACTATTGTCTTCTGCATCTATCTCCTCAGCAGTACCAGTACGGATATCAATATTGTTGAAACCAAGTTGCTGAGCTTCTTTTTTGATATAAGAATGCATAAACGGATTCGGCTCAATTCCCATCCAATTGATATTTTTGGGAAAGTAAGCTAAGTTGACACCAGTACCAGGACCAATTTCTAAAACATTACCGTTAAGACTCCCAAAAAGGGATTGCTTGCGAGTTTCTACAGCTTTATCATATTTACCTCCTTTATCTAAAGACATCATCCAAGCAAATAAACGTTTACCACAGTTAGCACAATTACAAGGCTGGCTTTCTACCATTTTTTACCTCCTGTTATTGTCGTATAGGAGTTCTAAATCATTGATGAAAACCCCACAAGTTCCCTGACTAGTAGAATAACTTCTGACTGCACCAAACGGTTCTGGATTAAATCATTTGTGCAAGTTGCTGATTTAGGGCTTCAAGATCGATCTCGTAGCGCTTTAATAAGTCACTCACAACAGTGTTGCCTGTTTCAACTAGCCGAATTAAGCCCCACAGTAAGTGTTCGGTTCCAATAGACTTTTTACCTCGAAGCCGAACAACTTGCAAGGCAAGTTCTAGCACGAATTTACTTTGTGGACTGAATTTTGGATTCAAAAAGGAATCAAAAGAATGTTCATTGGTTTCGATGTCCATCGAGCAGCCATTCGCTTGAAGTAAACGAGCACTTGTTGTAGTTGGATCGGCTAACAAGCCAGCAAGCAGATGTTCTGGCTCAACAAGTAAGTTCTGCGATCGCGTTGCCTCATTGCGGGCAAAATTGATTGCGTTAATCGCATTTTCAGTGAATCGCTCAAAACCAAACTCGAAGCCAAAGAAGTTTTTGACTCGTTCAGCTAGTGTTTGCATAGAGTTCTTTGCCTCGTAGATGAAAACGTCTTCGATTGCAACATTGAACAGGTTGGTAATTTTGAAAGCCATGTCAAGACTGGGATCGAACTTGCCAGATTCAAAACCATTGACCGCCTGACGACTAACTCCTAATTCTCTAGCGAGGTCAGATTGTGACCACTGGTATAGTTGTCGAAGTTCTTTCAGTCGGTTTTTCATAGCTTTATCAGTTCGCTGTCAAGTATTACTTTACATCTTTAAAAAAATATTGTCAAGTGTCACTTGACAAAAGTGTCTGTGGTATTGTGTAAGTAGTTCAACGTCAATACAGATAAGCGATTTGAGTTATAGGCTCAAATCGCTTATGTGGTATCTATTGATAAAGGGATACAGAAATCCCTAAGAAATTAATTTATGAGGGAACCACTTGAACAATCAGCGATCGCTTATCAAGTGATTGGACTTTGCCCACTGAACTCAGATCCGCTACAATACGGTCTAGCAATTCTGCTGCATTATTGCGATATTGATTTTCTCGGCCCCTTAAGCGAATCATAAACTTGACTGAATCGCCTTTACTCAACCATTGAGTCGCTTGACTGATACGTAAATTATAATCGGCTAGACCGACGTTTGGACGAAGACGAACTTCCTTAACTGTAGGTCTAGAGCTTTGTGTCTGACGTTTTTTCTTTTGATACTGAAGCTTGCCATAGTTCAGGATCTTCGCCACCGGGGCTTCTTTGCTTTCGGAGACTACAACTAGATCGAGATCTACGCTCTCAGCTAGCTCTAGAGCCTCACGGGTGTCAATCAACCCACGATTATTGTTCTCGTGGTCGATCAAGAAGACTTGAGGTGACTTAATTTGTGAGTTGATGAGTTGCTTTTGAATTACGATAATGCGTTCCTCTCAATTGTTCAATAGCTTTGCTTTACAAGTAATACCAAGGTAGCACAACACTAACTACGAACATAGTTAGGATCTTGTGTTGTGTTAAAAAGACTACTACCTTACATTAGCTGGACAAACTTACTATATATTTATTATATCGAGATTTATTCAACTGATATATCAGTAATAAAAATAAACAAAAGTAGTAATTGTAACATAAATATAAAAAATATTAATTATAATTTCGCTCAATACCTATCTTCTTTGAATGAAATACAGATCTCAAAATTAGATTGTTGACTGTAATGCTTTGCTCGTAGGATATTCATAACCTTGCACTAATACCAACATAATATTTAACTTATGGAAAACGCGCTCGCACTACCCAATTACATCAACAATCAGTGGTGTCCTTCTAGCGCTACAGAGTATTTGGACGTTATTAATCCAGCGACGGCAGAGGTACTAGCTAAAGTCCCACTATCACCAGCTTCTGAAGTAGAACAGGTAGTCCAAGCAGCTTCTGAAGCTTTTAGCAGTTGGCGGCGTACACCACCGACAGAGCGAGTACAGTATCTATTTAAACTCAAGAATTTATTAGAAGAACACTTTGAGGACTTGGCTCGCACCATTACCTTAGAATGCGGTAAAACTTTGGCTGAGTCCAAAGGAGAAATACGCCGCGCTATTGAAAATGTTGAAGTCGCCTGTGGAATCCCCATGATGATGCAAGGAAGCAACTTGGAAGACATTGCTAAGGGGATCGATGAAATGACGATCCGCCAACCCTTGGGAGTGTGTGCTGTTATCGCTCCATTCAATTTCCCAGGAATGATCCCCTTTTGGTTTTTGCCCTATGCCATTGCGTGTGGAAATACTTACATTGTTAAGCCATCAGAAAAAGTTCCACTGACAATGCAAAAAGTTTTTCAATTACTGGAAAAAATTGGATTGCCTCAAGGTGTTGTTAACTTAGTCAATGGTGCCAAAGAAGTTGTCGATGCAATTTTGGCTCATCCCAAGATTCGAGCAATTAGCTTTGTTGGTTCTACACCAGTTGCAAAGTATATCTATAGTAGAGGAGCAGCTAACGGCAAGCGAGTTCAATGCCAAGGCGGAGCAAAAAATCCACTGATTGTTTTGCCAGATGCAGATTTGGAGATGACAACACGTATTGCAGCTGATAGTGCCTTTGGTTGTGCGGGACAGCGCTGTCTTGCTGCTTCCATTGTTGTCACTGTTGGAGAAGCAAGTCGGAGTTTTACAGAAGCGATCGCCGAAACTGCTCAAAAGCGTGTTGTTGGTTGTGGTTTAGACTCAGGTGTCGAAATGGGACCTGTGATTAACGCTCAAAGCAAGACCAGAATTGAGAGTTTAATTCAGCAAGGCGCGGATGAAGGAGCAAAAGTTTTAGTAGATGGTCGGTCTCCTAGTATACCAAGTTATGAAAAAGGGTATTTTGTACGTCCTACAATTCTGCAAAACGTAGATCCATCAGGTGAAATTGCGCGTACAGAAATATTCGGTCCCGTACTGAGCCTAATTCATGTAGAGACAATCGAGCAAGCGATCGCCCTAGTCAACGGCGGTCAATACGGGAACATGGCTTGTTTATTTACATCAAGTGGTGCTGCAGCCCGTAAGTTTCGCTATGAAGCTGAGGCTGGTAATATAGGTATAAATATAGGAGTCGCCGCACCAATGGCATTTTTCCCATTTAGCGGTTGGAAAGAAAGTTTTTTTGGCGATTTACACGGTCAAAGCAATCATGCAGTTGAATTTTTTACTCAAATAAAAGTCGTTGTAGAACGCTGGCCTAGCAACTGGTCCCGTCAGTTCTGAATCTTGCGCCAGTATGCCGAACCATTTCGCGTTCTATCAATTAGTCCTCGCTCGAATAACTCTCGCCTTAACAAAGCAGCATCACCAAAGTTGTGATGCTGGTTCAGCAATTGGTTAACCTCTTTTTCGGAGTAAATAGTATCAATCTCAAATTTGTTTGCCAAATACTCTAAAACCAATTGCTGAAATTTACCCCTATTTCGTTTAGAAGGCCATTCTTTCACACGTCCTTGTTCGTCTAAGTACCTTTTCAAGTCCTCTGAGTCATTCATAGTTGTTGCGGAAAATGTAGTGAATTAATAACTTCATTCAAATTTGATTGTATTCGCTATAGGACTCCTATTTGATTTTTGAACAACTAAGCAGCCTAGAAGTTTGATATACAAAGCTTTTCTTCTAAGTACACTGAGCAAGATTCAAGTAGGATTCCTATACATGAATTTTGATGAGTTAAGTTGGTCTAGATTCCCGGCTTGTGTGTCTGTTGGCGTGGCACTTGGCTCTATCTGTTTTATGTCAACAGTCTCGGTGTAAATAGTAGGTAAGTTGGTCATTTGATTTGCGCTCAAATGTGTCTATTACATACTTGTAGGTCGCTACACCTATTTCTGTGATGTCACTGGCACCGGAGAATTTATGTAAATATGGGAAAATTTTTAAATTTCTTAACTTTACCTCGATCTCAAGCAAAGTGTAACGCTTAGTATAAATACAGCAATTAGGGGTTTTAATAATGGCTGTGTCTATCTCAAACATATTTGATGCCAATTTCTATCGCGCTGCCAATTCCGACTTGGCTGGTTTAAACGATGCTCAAGCCTTGTCTCACTTCCAGACTTCTGGTCTCAACGAAGGTCGTCGCTTCTCACCACTCATTAATTTAAATTTCTACCGGGCTAGCAATTCCGACCTCTCCAACTTCAACAATAACCAATTGTTGAATCATTTGGAAAATTCCGGTCTAAGTGAGGGGCGCAGCTTTTCTCCACTTGTTGACCTCAACTACTACCGCGCTAAAAATAGCGATTTAGCTTTATTTAACAATGAGCAACTATTTAATCATTTAAGAACTTATGGTGTCACAGAAGGTCGGAGATTTTCTCCAATTTTCAGTTTAACAGAGTATCGGACATTTAACTCCGATCTCTACAACTTAAGTTCTTCTCAACTTTTGAACCACTTTGAGATCTATGGTTTAAATGAAGGACGTCAGTTTTCCGACTTTTTCGAGTTCAACTACTACCGTACTAACAACAGTGACTTGGCATCTTTTAACAATAGGCAACTGTTGGAGCATTTTGAAATTTATGGTTTGAATGAAGGGCGTAAGTCTTCACTCTTTTTTGATGCTGGCTACTACAAAGCAAATAACCCCGACTTAGCTTCTTTAAAAGGTATCTACTTACTGGAACACTTTCAATCTTATGGTCTGTATGAAGGACGCGCTGCTACTATTGACTATGCCGGAAACTCGTTAAGTACTGCTCGCCAACTTCCCATCAGTTCACTTGAAACTCGCGTATATGAATCCGTTGGCTTGGGTGATGCTAGCGACTATTATAGATTTGATTTAAATCAAGCTAGCGATTTGATTATAGGTGATTATGGCTACTCTAGGAGCGTACTCCAGCAAGTACTTGATAGCAACGGTCAGATTATCAGTTCTAAAAACTCTGGAATTTACTCACCCAGTGCTGCTAACTTTACTGTTGATGATTTAGTCAACCTGGTTAATGGTCTACAATTTATTTCATTGGCTCCTGGTACTTACTACTTACGCATTCAACCGCAAGCTGGTAACACTAATTACTATCTTACCATTGGTACTGCATGAAGAAAGTTTGTCTTCAATTAACTCCTTTGACTTGTCACAACCAACGCTCCTCGTTCGTCTCTATTGTGAAGACTTAACATACTTCAACAGGAGATTCAAGAATGCAGCCCAGAATGGAACTTGGAGTAGAATCAGCCGCATATCGAGCAATGTCGCAACTAGAACGATATGTCCGAAGCAGTGGCATTAACCCGACGCTGCTGGAACTAATTAAAATTCGAGCATCACAAATCAATGGTTGTGCATTTTGCATTGATATGCATACCAAAGACGCTAGACTTAACGGCGAAACAGAACAGAGAATTTACGCTCTCAGTGCTTGGCGAGAGACACCATTTTTTACTCCAAAGGAACAGTCAGTTCTGGCATTGACAGAAGCTGTCACTCTGATTGCAACAAATTCAGTTTCCAATGAAATTTACGACGAAGTGAGCCGTTATTTTACTCCCGATGAAATTGCTAACCTGCTAGTGGCGATCGTCACCATTAATAGCTGGAATCGCATTGCTATTACAACCCGAATGGTTCCTGGTAGTTATCAGCCCGAACCATTGGCGAGTCAAGGAATTTCCAAAACGCTATCCCTGACTGAATAATTCGTAATTCATAATTAGGACTTACGCAAATTCAACGCTATTTTGGGAGTTTCAAACGTTATCGATCCCCCCATCTCCCCCCAACCCCAGAGGGGACCCCTAGCTCCCCTTTTTAAGGGGAGCCAGCGCTGCAGGAGGGTCTCCCTCCGAAGGCGACTGGCGTGGGCTATGCGTAAGTCCTAATAATTAAAGTCCATAATTACGAATTACGAATTAGTTTGTGGGATGGGCGTCCTCGCCCGTCCTATGTTAGTAGGGGCTAAAGCGAGGAAAAAAATGAATTACCTTGAAACCTTTAATCAACATCGTTCATTATTATTTGGGATCGCCTATCGTATGTTAGGAACGGTGACTGATGCTGAAGATATGGTGCAAGAAACCTTTCTTCGCTGGCAGCAAACGACAGAAACCACAGTAAAATCAGCCAAAACATATTTATCAACGATTATTATCCGCCTTTGCATCGATCGCTTGCGTTCATCCCGCGTGCAACGAGAACAGTATGTAGGAGTGTGGTTACCCGAACCAATACTAACTCAACACGCTAGCGATCCAGCTAGTCAAGTCGAGTTAGCAGACTCGCTTTCGATGGCATTTTTAGTGGTGCTAGAGCGATTATCGCCAATTGAACGATCTGTATTTCTGTTGCGCGAAGTGTTTGACTATGACTACGATGACATTGCCCAAATGGTAGGAAAAAGCTCGGCTAACTGTCGTCAAATTTTACGGCGATCGCGACAGCACATCGCGACCGAACGCCCTCGCTTTCCCGTCTCTCATGAGCAACAGGAGCAAATTACAGCCAAATTCTTGGAAGCTTCCACTCAAGGTAATTTACAAGGTCTGATGGCGCTTCTGGCAAAAGATGTCACCTATTGGTCAGATGGTGGTGGACGGGTTGCAGCTGCTTTAAAACCGTTACAGGGAGCAATGAAAGTCGCTCGTTTTCTGCTAGTGATTCACAGCAAATGGCTTTCTACACCAGTTGCTCATATCATTGAAATTAACGGACAACCGGGTGTAGTTACACTCATAGATAGCTGCATTCATAGCGTGACAACATTTGATATCTTGGATGGCTACATACAATCGATCTACACGATGAGGAATCCAGAGAAGTTGAAGCAAGACTTCAATCTCTGCTAATTTCTGGCTGGTAATTCATAATTCAAAGTACAACTACAAACATTCTAGTAAATCAATAATTTTCTAGATTTTTTCACTCATCAGGCACCAGGGCATGACGAATTCCGTCTTTGTTAGTCATAATGAACACACCTTATTTCCCGTGAAGGAGTGAAACGTGAAAATAGCAGTGATTGGAAAAACATTGTTTGCGTCAATGAGTTTATTAGCTCTATTGGCTCCACAAAGTGCTCATGCTCAACTGATACCACAACCTTGGGTGTCAGTAGGTAGCAAAGAAGGTGATATTACCTATTCTGTTGGTGCAAGGGCTTTAAATCTTGGGGCTGAATTAGGTGTTGGTCCTGATGGTGCTGTTGGGGTAGATGTACTAAAGTTTATTCCTTTACCCGTAATTTCACCTTATGTAGGATTGGGGTACTATTCGGAAGATAAGGGTGTTGCTTTTTCTGGTGGAGTTCAGACAAGGGCTACTGATAATGTTTTCGTAGGTGTAGGCTACAATTCTGTTCGAGGAATCAACGGACAATTGGGTATCAGATTTTAAGAAGAAGGCAAACCCAATAAAAAATTTCATCTCGCTCGTGAAAATCCCTCTTCCCTACCCTCTATCCCCTACCCCCTGTTTTACTGCGCTTGTGCGAGTAACTCTCTGACCTTTTGTGCAGAATCTTGTTGTAATGCTGAGGCGACGATCGCTTCTGCTTGCGCTGCTGTCATTTGACCAATTGCGTGCTTAAATGCCGGAATAGACCGAGGATTCAAGCTAACCTCATTCAGCCCCAATCCCAGTAGGAGCGATGTGGAGAGCGGATCTGAAGCCAGTTCGCCACATAACCCTACCCAAATCCCGGCTGTACGTGCAGCTCGAACAGTTTGTTGAACCATTCGCAATACCGCAGGATGAAAAGCATCTACCAAATCTGCTACGAGTGGATGCGTGCGATCGGCAGCCATCACGTACTGGCTGAGGTCGTTGGTTCCAATACTAAAAAAGTCAACTTCAGCAGCTAGTTTATCCGCGATCGCAACAGCTGAGGGAACTTCTACCATAATCCCTACTTCCATTTCTTCATCAAAAGGAACGCCTTCTTGACGTAATTCGCTTTGCACTTCTGCCAGTATTGCCTTAGCTGCTCGTATTTCTTCCACAGTAGCAATCATGGGAAACATGATTTTCATTTGGTATCCGGGACTAGCTTTTAAAATTGCCCGTAACTGAGGTTTAAAAATTTCGGGATTATCGAGACAATAGCGAATTCCACGCCAACCTAAAAAGGAATTACTTTCTGATAGCAAATTTAGGTAAGAAATTGGCTTGTCTCCCCCTACATCCAAAGTCCGAATAATCAAAGGACGATTGCCAAGTTGCTGAGCAACTCTCAGATAAATTAATTCCTGTTCTTCTTCAGAAGGAGGGCTGATTCGTTCCATGTAAAGAAACTCGGTGCGAAACAACCCAACCCCTTCTGCTCCAAATCTTAATGCTTCCTCTGTATCCGTTATACCCGTTATATTCGCGAACACATCAATGCGTCTGCCATCCTGCGTCACTGCTGGACTCAATACCGTTGCTAGTGCTTCTTGACGAACAGCTTGCTGTGTATTTCGCTTTGCTTCTAGTGCATTCACAACATCAGATTCTGGATTGACCCACATCCTACCACTATCGCCATCAAGTGCTGCGATCGCATCCCGACTCAAATGCATCACTTCTTCTGGCAAACCAACAATTGCCGGAATACCCAATCTTCGGGCTATAATAGCGCTGTGAGAAATAGCACTACCAGAAGTCGTACAGATGCCCAGTACCTTTGTTGGGTCTAACCTAGCTGTCTGTGAAGGGCTTAAGTCTGAAGCAATCAAAATAGCTGGTTCCGAAGGATTCAAATTATCTGAAGAGAAACTAGAAGTACTGATATGAGATTGAAATCCAGTCAGCAGACGCAACACCCTTTGCTCCACATCTACTATATCTGCAACTCGATCTTGTAAGTACGGGTCTTCAAAAGTCCGGTAGTTATTTACCAGTTCTTCAACAACTGCTTGCCAAGCGGCTTCTGCATTTTGGTACTGTTGAAAAATGCGTTGATGAACTGCTTCTAACAGTACGGGGTCTTCTAAAAATAGGAGATGGGCGTCAAAGATGGCTGCTTCTGCATCCCCAATTTGAGTACACGCTTGTGAAAGCAGGGACTGAATTTCCTCTTTTGAAATTTGAATAGCGACCCGCAAACGTTGCCATTCAGTTTCTACATCTTCTACGTGATATTGCTGCACATGAATGGGTTCTGTAGTATGATAATAAACTCTTGCAATTGCAATTCCACTAGATGCTGGTATTCCTTGTATGAAGTGATGAGGAGACGGGGAAAGAGAGAGAGGCGGAGAAAGGGGAGGAGGAGGGGTGTCTTCTTGCTCGTCAAAATTACTATCAACAAGTGCCTGTAATGCACTGAGTGCCTCATCTGCATCAGCACCTGTAGCTGCGATCGCTAACTGATGCCCCTGACGTGCAACCAATGTGGCAATTTGATTTATACTATCAGCACGTACCGCTTCTGTTTGTCGAGTAATATTAGATACTAGAATTTGAGATTGAAATCGAGCGGCTGTTGAAACAAATTTCGAGGCAGGGCGGGCATGCAATCCCAATCTATTACGGATAGTTACGTGTATTTCTTTTGTTGTTTGTCCTTGGTCATTTGTCCTTTGTCCTTGGTTACTCGCAAATGACGAACTAGTATTTACACTTAATTGGGTAGCTTTTGCCTGTAATGCTCCCCTTGCCTCAGCGATCGCTTGCTCTATACTGGTACCAGAGGCAGCAGCAACAGCGGCGGCGATTGTTCCTTCAACGATAGGGGCTTCACACAAATGGACTTTCTGTTGCTGTTCATCAGGGAAAAACTCTAATGCCATTTCCGCACTCATCAAAGCGCTTCCTAGATCCATTAAAACGATGACACCTTCATCACTATAGACAGATGAGATCGCCTCATAAACCTGCATAGCGTCTGTACCAAGCGGATTCTCTGGATCGTCAATACCTGCTGCTACAGATAAAGAGACTTTACCCTGAGTCATCTGTGCTGCAAGTTCTCGGACTCCTTCTGCCAGTTGTTTGCTGTGAGAGACTATGACAATTCCAATCACGCTAACCCCGTCAACTCTCTTAATAAGCTTTAACCTAACCACCTACAGAGATTAAAGCAGAAAGAGTTATAAGACGCATCAAAAAACTGTAACATGACTTCCTGATGTAATATTCCTTATTATGAACCATTCTATTTAATTTTTTAACTACACTGAGATTTTCTCACAAATCAGATAGGATTTCTATATTAACTATTTTGTTGCACGGGAAGTTTAATCCAAAACTCTGTCCCTATTCCCTGTTCCGATCTACACTCAATAGTTCCTCGATGTTTTTCTGTAATAATCTGGTAACTAATAGATAAACCTAATCCCGTTCCCTTGCCGACAGGTTTAGTTGTGAAGAAAGGGTCAAAAATTCTTTTTTTGACTACCTCATTCATACCGATTCCATTATCTTTTATTTTTACAGAAATATTGTTAGAGTCATACACTTCCGTACAGATAACAATTTGTCCTAAGTTATTGATTGATGAAGGTAGTGTTACCAATAAGACTTCTATAGCGTCAATGGCATTATTGAGCAAATTCATAAAAACTTGATTGAGTTGTCCGGGATAGCACTCTATCTTCGGTAGATTCCCATACTCTTTAATAATTTCAATTTGAATTTTAGAACTTTTTTCTTGAAGACGGTGTTGCAATATTAACAGAGAACTATCTATTCCTTCATGAATATTGACAGACTTCATTTCAGCTTCTTCTAGTCGAGAAAAGTTCCGCAAGGATATTACAATTTGACGAATGCGATCGGAACCCATTTTCATAGAAGCTATCATTTTCGGTAAATCTTCTGTGATAAAATCTATATCTATATTTTCAAGATAAGCTTGTAATTGAGGAGTAGGAATAATCTCAGATTTTTGATAAAGTTTTATCAAATCTAGCAACTGCTGTAAATCTTGTTTAATATGATTTAAATTGCCATAAATAAAATTAACAGGGTTATTGATTTCATGAGCGATCCCAGCCACAAGTTGACCCAAACTAGACATTTTTTCCGTCTGAATCAGTTGGGCTTGAGTATACTGTAGTTGCAGTAAAGTTGTTTCAAGTTTTTCTGCTTGGATAGTCGCCGCTTCTGTTGCGGCACGGCTTTGATTGTATAACTCTGCTTGATCGATTGCGATCGCTAATTGATCTGCCACTCCCAAAACCAATTCCACCTCATTGTCGTTCCAAATACGGGTATCCGTCGTTTGCTGACAAATAAGAACTCCCAATCGATTAGAATTAGTGTAAATTGCTACTCCTAGTAAAGAAGTTAAACCCAAATTGAATAAAAATTCTCGACTGACACTATCTAAACGTGCATCTGTCAAAACATTATCCAATTTGAGAAACTTTTCTTGAATAATTGCTTGGCTTAACATTTCAACCTTCTCAATAGGAGAGGAATCAAACGCAGTCAACAAATGTGGACGACAAGCTTCATGACTCAGTTTAAACTCAATAGATTTATCTTTTATATGACACCAAAAAAATTGACATTGGTCTATCTGAAGAAGTTTGTGAACTTCCGCAACTGCTGTGCTTAAAATTGTATCAAGTTCTAGAGAGTTACGAATATGGCTCGATAGACATCTTTTTAACAAATTTTCTCGTTCGGCAAGTTCTAGCAAACGAGCTTGAGATTTGGTTAATTCTATTTCGGTTATCTGACGATTAACACTTGCTTGGGCTAGTATCCAAGAACCAATACCAGTTGCACTGACCAATCCTATATAAAGATATAGTAATTCAATAATTAATTCATTCGAGCTAAGGTCGAAAGCTTCTGTTGGTACATATGAGACAATCTTCCAGTAATAAGAACGAGCACTCAGTTGATTTTTACTAGGTGTAAAAGCTTGTCCAGAACCCGTACTTGATTTTTGCCCTTCTACTAATGGATAAACTGTTGTGTAAGTAAATAATCCATCAGAAGTTTGAAATTGTCCCGATTGTCTTCGAGAAATTTGCTTCCATACTTCAGGAAACACTTTACCGAAGGTACGATGTTGACGATTGGGAAACATAAATCCCCACTCATCAGATTTTAGTCCCTTTAACCAATATCCCTCAGAATTAAGAAGCATTGACTGACCGTTTGTTCCATAACTAACTTGAGCGAATGAGTCTAGCAGCTTTTTTCCAAAATAATTTAATATGACAATACCCCGTTTTTGCCCGCTATTATCATAAACGGGAGTCCCAAAGCGAATCATTGGCTTTATTGGGTACTCAACTTCTCCACGTTCAATATTTAAGTCCAAGGGAGACACAAAGACTTCTCCTTTGTTCAAGCGCCAAGTATCATTAAACCAGTAATGTTTCAGTTGAATTTGTAACTGTTCTTTAGGAACTATATTTGGGCGAGCGCGGTTAAAATTCACTCTAACAATTTCTTTACCTGTCTTATCCAAAAAACGAATTTGGTCGTAAAGTTTTTTATGTTGAGAAAAAGATAAAAATTCTTCAGCAAGGGTCGAACTTTGCTCGCTAACTCCTTCCAAAACTTCTTGGAGTTCTATTTGTTCTGACAGAACCATCAAATCCGAGACAACCAAGTTAAAGTTTCCGACTATGACTCTAGCTTGCATTTTTACCTTACGGAGTTCGCTGATTTTCATTGCAGTTCTCTCAGCCCGAATTTTTCCGTAATACAGACCTCCTAATACCGCAGCAAGCAAAGCGGACATTGGCAAAAAAAATATCAAAAATTTTTTAAATAAAACTTGTGCATGGTTTTGTAACGGCATTTTAATATATGACGATTCCTAGCAAGTGTCAGATATATGGTTCCCACGAATTCAGCTAACTTAACAATTTCATACAAAAACGGATTAGACTATATATTATGAAGAGTCAATCATCTAATAAATCAGCGAATATCCGTACCAGACGGGCTATTTTGAAATTATTGAAGCAAGAGGGACCAATGGACGCTCATGCTTTAGCTTCCCAGTTGAAGGTAACGGCGATGGCAATACGCCAGCACCTATATGCACTACAAGAAGAAAATTTAGTCACCTACGAAGAAGAACAGCGTTCAATGGGGAGACCCGCGAAAATATGGCAGTTAACTTCTGCTGCAAATCATTTGTTTCCAGAAGGTTATGCAGAGTTAACTCTCAGCTTACTTCATTCTATGACAGAAGCTTTTGGTGAAGAAGGGCTTGAGCGTTTGCTAGAAATTAGAACTCGCCAACAAATAGCAGAGTATCAAAAACAAGTACCGATTTATGGATCTCTCCAAGAACGGGTAGAAGCATTAGCTGCAAAACGAACAGATGAAGGATACATGGCTGAAGTTCAACAAGAGGAAGATGGTTCTTTCTTACTTATTGAAAATCACTGTCCTATTTGTGCTGCAGCGACTTCTTGTACGGGGCTTTGCCGCAAAGAATTTGAAATGTTCCAAACTGTTTTAGGTGATGATGCTATGGTTGAAAGAACCGAGCATATCGTTGCAGGTGGGCGACGCTGTGTTTATCGTATTTGGATCTAGGGGTTTTTGCAGACTGTCTGGTAATTATCGTGCAGGCGTAACTTTTTCTATGCCTTTGTACCAAGTTGCCTATTGACACATTGGCTTACTATAGGTATAAACTCCTCTTTTCTCCTTGATCCCAAATAGTTTTTCTATCAATGTTATAGTTTCCTCACAAGTTCCTCACATTTACAATCTATGTTTAAAACTTGAAGAGTTTGTTTTGTATCTATTACAGATTTACCAGACAAGCGATTCAAGATTGTAAACACTTTTAACATTAAATTCTTAATAAACTATGAATTACTGTCCCTGCTGTTCTCATCAACTTTTACGACATATTCGTAGCAATGAAATTTACTGGTTTTGCCGTAGTTGCTGGCAAGATATGCCAGTCATGAGCGGTCACAAATGTATTTTAACCTGTGAAACCTCTGAGGCTACTGTTAGAAAATTACCTGTGAGAATGAGAAGCGAAAGGGACAACAGGCAATGGACAATGGCTCTGTCCTGAATATATTCTAAACAGCATTGCACCCGATGCTAGAAAAACAAGGGTTGTTATTTGTCATTGGTAAGGGTTTTAGATAAATTTACATTTTGTAACGTAGCTGTATTTATTTCTTCCTACCTACTTACGTCAAATATCCAATGTTTTTGAAATAACAATTATTGCTCGAGTAGAAATCAATAATTGGGTTGTTCCATAAACAATAAAGATTTCCAATTGTTCCTTGCACAACCCTCGAATCGAGTCGGGGGTTTTTTTTAACGTATCTTCTTCACGCCAGCCAAAATAAGTTCGACAACTGCTTCGGTATGCTTTTCTACCATCTTTGGACTGAGGCGATCGACTTCTGGTGTCAGATGCTTCCAATTTTCATGAGCTATGAAATAGAAAATGCAAATCGAAATGATGTGCAGCCCAGTTAGCCTAGGATCTAATTCCCGAAAACTTCCATCTTTTATACCTCGCTCTAAAACTTGGAACAAATAAGAATGGACTTCAACCATATTCTGTTGACTTAGTTTAATATATTCTCCACGATTTTGACTGGCTTCCTGAAACCAGAGCATTTGCCGATGAGGATGCTTTGCCTCATACGCGATCGCAACCCGTATCATGTTCTCCAAAGCTTCCGTTGGTGAGAGTTCGTTTAAATCCAGTGAAGCAAATTCTGTTGCTAATTCAGATGCAGGACGCTGTAACACTGCTTTGTACAAACCTTCTTTACTCTCAAAATAGTAGTGAATCATAGCATTAGTCACGCCAGCAGCTTTTGCGATCGCGCTTAAACGTGCTCCATACAACCCGTGGCGTGCAAATTCCAGTTCTGCTGCATCCAGAATTTGCTGTTGAGTGACTTCTGCATCGCGCACGGGGCGACTCTTTATTTTCCGCAACTGAACCATAACTGCTCACACTCGGTTTCCTTTCCCATCATAAATTTCTCCTTGACGATCTTAACTGTAACCTATTAAACTAACTAAAAAATTAGTTAATAAAGTCATAAATTGTATGAAAATATTACAAGGCGCACCGTGGCTCTTGGGACATCGCTCCATGCTCGCTCCAAATAAGCCCATGAAAGTTTCGCTTTACGGCAACGACTACGTTCTTTGGCAGGACAATACCAAGAAAATAAACTGCTTGCCGAATGCCTGCCCCCATATGGGTGCAATGCTGTCAGAAGGTTGGTGTGTAGTGAAACCTGATAGTAGCAGTACAGTAGCTTGCCCATTTCATGCTCTAGAATTTGATGGCAATGGTTGTACGGTTTTACCCGGTTCCAACAAACCTACCAAATCTTTAGTAAAACCATTGGAGTTAATTGTTCAAGGTGACTTTATTTGGTCATACGGAGGATATGAGCCAAAAATTCCCATCCCAAAAATCATGAATGAAATTGCGGCAGAGTATGAATTTATTGGTTTGACAGGCGATCGCAGTATCAAGACGGATTTTCTCAATTTGCTGTTAAATATGCATGACTACAATCACCAAAATGGTACTCATCGCCAGTTATTTGAGATTCAAGAAGTCCAACTCAAACAGTTTATCGATAACGGATTTCACTCCCATGCCTATATTGCTCAACCAAGAACCAAACCCAAACTCCAAGACATTTTGAAGAACCCTGCACTTTTGTTACTGCCAAAAGTACTTGAGGCTCATTTAGAAAACTACTTCCCGTGCTTGGGAATCATGCACGGTGAAAGTTCGCTCTTTAGTCTTAAAGAATGTCATTTTTACATTCCAGAATCAGCAGATCGTTCCCGTGTTGGGGTTTTACTGTTTATGAAAGCCCACTCTCCCCTAGCTCATCTGCTCAAAAGAAATCTCCTACGGTTAATCGATATTGTTATCGAGCAAGATGCTAATATTTTGGGCAAACTCTATACCAACACAGTGCAGCACATCAAACTTAACAACGAAGTCGGTATGGATTGGGTACGACGAAATTTTGAAAATTTTCCAATAAGTGACCAATAGTTAGTGAGCAGTAAGCAGTAACCAGTGAGCAGTAACCAGTGACCAGTGACCAGTGACCAGTGAAATCCTCTAACTTTTGAGGAATGATACTGAATAATTCTCACTTTAGGTAGTTGAATTTCTTTTTGAATTGGAAATAAGTTAAAGATAGAAAAACTATTACTCCCCTTTCCCCTCTAAAGTTACCGATCTTTGTAGGTAGGGCTATGCCACACATTCGCGCTTTGGTGGGCATTGCCGACCCTACGTGTAATGGTAATCGTCTGACAGGAAAAGAGTAGACATACCCAAAAAATCATGTAGAGATGAGCTTGGCGCGTATTTGCAAAGGTTGTATGGAATAATAATTAATTTCAGGAGATGTTTATTGTCATCAACAGAGTGAGTTCGTGTAGGAATGGGAATTCCTCTAGTTTCCTAAAATCTAAATAAAAATGGAGTTATTGTTATGGGAGCACGCTACTTTGCCCTTGTTTCCGGCATAGTGTATGTATTAATTGGTTTGTTCGGCTTCATCCCAGGTATGGTTGCAACACCTGGTACTGGTGGACCAGAAGTTTTGATTAAGACTGGATACGGTTACTTACTGGAATTATTTGCTATCAATGTTATCCATAACATTGTGCATATAGCCGTTGGTGTTTGGGGACTCATTTCCTACCGTAGCTATATTAGATCGCGCAGCTATGCACGTGGTTTAGCAGTTTTTTATGGAGTATTGGCAATCATGGGATTATTGCCAGTTCTTAATACAGTATTCGGTATAATTCCGATATTTGGTCATAACGTCTGGCTTCATGCAGTTACAGCCATAATTGCTGCTTACTTCGGGTTCAAAACACCCGATCCTGTAACCCTTAGAGAACAGGAACGCTCTATGGCAGGTGGGCGCAAGCGCCACCGCTTTTAGCTATAAATTAACAGTATGCCGAGGAAACCCAGAAACTGGCATACTGTTAAGCGGAACTTCCTCACTCAACGTTCATGCCACAATTTGAAACTGCTCTTGCTGCATATCAAGGCTTCACCGACGATTTTCTTAGTGTTGCGATCGCTACTGTTAGTGCAGATGGTACGCCCAATGCTAGTTACGCTCCCTTTGTCCTTGATGAAAACAAAAATATTTACATATACGTAAGCGGTCTTTCTACCCACACTCAAAATTTACACGTAGTACCCAACGTGAGCGTGTTATTTATAGAAGATGAGTCAAAAACCAAACAAATTTTTGCCCGTCGCCGTCTTATCTTTGACTGTACAGCAACCCTAATAGAACGAGATACCGATTCTTGGCAGCAAATCGTCGATAGTTTTGAAGCACGTTTTGGCGAAATTATTCAAATGTTGCGCGAACTACCAGATTTTCGGATATTTAAGCTGACGCCAAACACGGGACGCTTTGTTATTGGTTTTGGTGCTGCATATGAAGTAGACCCGAATGGCTTTAACACCCTCAAACATATTACGGGGGAAAACAGGAAATGAGGGCATTGGTAACTGGTAACTGGTAACTGGTAACTGGTAACTGGTCACTGGTAACTGGTAACTGGTAACTGGTCACTGGTCACTGCCCCCTTCCCGTCCGTTACAATACTTTAAAGAATAACTAAATAAAAAGACAATTCGCAATTTTATGACTTCTTCTGCCCTAGTCAAAACTGAGTACGAGGCAATAATTGGTTTGGAAACCCATTGTCAACTCAGCACCGAAACAAAAATTTTCTCCACGAGTTCTACAGCGTTTGGTGGTGACCCCAACACTAATATCGATCCAGTTTGCATGGGTTTGCCCGGAGTTTTGCCAGTTCTTAATGAAAAGGTACTAGAATATGCTGTTAAAGCTGGGTTAGCACTGAATTGCCAAATTGCTCAATACAGTAAATTCGATCGCAAACAATATTTTTATCCCGATCTCCCTAAAAATTACCAAATTTCTCAGTACGATTTGCCCATAGCCGAACACGGTTGGTTGGAAATTGAGCTTGTTGATAAAGATGGGAATCTGAAGCGCAAGCGAATTGGTATTACCCGCTTGCATATGGAAGAAGATGCAGGTAAATTAGTCCACGCAGGAAGCGATCGCCTTTCAGGTTCGGCTTATTCTTTGGTAGATTACAATCGTGCTGGTGTACCGTTAGTAGAGATTGTTTCCGAACCAGACTTGCGTTCCGGGCAAGAAGCTGCCGAATATGCTCAAGAGTTGCGCCGAATTTTACGCTACCTCGGTGTCAGCGATGGCAATATGCAAGAAGGTTCTCTACGCTGTGATGTCAACATCTCCGTGCGTCCCATTGGACAAAAGGAGTTTGGCACAAAGGTAGAAATAAAAAACATGAACTCCTTCAACGCCATTCAACGAGCGATCGAATACGAAATCGAACGGCAAATTGAAGCCGTAGAAGCCGGAGAGCGTATTGTTCAAGAAACTCGTTTGTGGGAAGAAGGCAGCCAACGCACAATTAGTATGCGGGTTAAAGAAGGTTCTAGCGACTACCGCTACTTCCCAGAACCCGATTTAGCCCCAATTGAAGTTACCCCAGAGCAATTAGACACGTGGCGCAGCCAACTCCCCGAACTACCAGCACAAAAGCGCCATCGTTATGAAAACGAACTAGGGCTTTCTGCTTACGATACACGAGTGCTGACAGAAGAACGTGGGGTATCTGAATTTTTTGAAGCAACTATCATTGCAGGTGCAAGTGCCAAACAAGCCGCTAACTGGATTACTCAAGATATCGCTGCCTATCTCAATAAAAACAAACTTAACATTGCTGAAATTGCTCTGACACCTGAAAATCTTGCTGATGTTATCACTCGTATTGAAACAGGTAAAATCAGCAATGCCATAGCTAAAGAGAACTTACCAGAGTTACTCAACGGTCGTTCTCCTAACGAATTGTTCAAAGGAAAGGAACTCATTAGCGATCCTAATGTACTGGAAGCCATGATTGATGAAGTCATGGCTGCTAATCCCAAAGAGTTGGAGAAATATCGCAAAGGCAACACCAACCTCAAAGGTTTCTTCGTCGGGCAAGTTCTTAAAAAAACCAATAAACTTGCGGAACCCAAATTGACTAACGAATTGGTTGAGAAGAAGCTTAACAGTGACCAGTGACCAGTGACCAGTGACCAGTGACCAGTGACCAGTGAGCCGTGACCAGTGACCAGTGACCAGTGAGCCGTGAGCAGCGATCGCTAGACAATTCACTCTACCTTCATAGTATCTTCATAAAAAGACACATGAGGGGTCTTACCCCTCAGTGCAAAAATGATATACTGTGATAAGTAGATGCACCCTGATGATCTGGAGAGCTGCCCAAGTGGCTCTCTTTTTTTTTGCTTATTTTTCCGAGCCTTAATAACAGTGACCAGTAACCAGTGAGCAGTGACCAGGCGTAGGGTGGGCAATGCCCACCAATATTGAACGGTGGGCATTGCCCACCCTACTTACATTTTTTCCGTTGACGTATGTATGAGAATATTTAATCTCAAGATTTAAATGAGGGGTGTAACCATTCATCCCAGATATGCTATAAAATGATAAACAGATGCACCCTGATGATCTGGAGAGCTACCCAAGTGGCTCTCTTTTTTTCCATTAATCCCTAATTGCCAATCGCCAATCCCCAATCCCTAATTGCCAATCCCCAATCCCTAATCGCCAATCCCCAGTCACTGATATAATCGCCATTTGAGCGAGTATATAGACATGGAGCAAAAGGAATGGCAGATTGGCAAGAAATTAGTGGCGGTATTACAGCACCCAAAGGATATCAAGCAGCAGGAATTACAGCAGGGTTAAAGCCGTCGGGGCTACCAGATTTAGCTTTGATAGTGTCCGATGTAGAAGCTATTGCAGCTGGCGTATTTACGACGAGTCAGGTCAAAGCTGCTTGTGTTGATTATTGCCGTCAGCGATTGCAAGTTAAGCATAACGCTCGTGCTATTCTCTGTAATGCAGGACAAGCAAATGCTGCAACGGGAAGCCAAGGTTGGTTTGATGCTCTAGAATCTGCAATGGCTCTGGGTCAAGCACTGAACATTCCCTCCGAATCGGTGCTTTTAGCTTCTACTGGAGTCATTGGCAAACGT
Source organism: Scytonema hankhaensis NUACC26 (assembly GCF_045865695.1). Lineage (NCBI taxonomy): Bacteria > Bacillati > Cyanobacteriota > Cyanophyceae > Nostocales > Scytonemataceae > Scytonema > Scytonema hankhaensis. The sequence goes on along the minus strand of NZ_BAACAP010000176.1, from coordinate 15,801 downwards.
ATTCCTATGGAAACTTTGAAAGCTGGGATTCCCAAACTCATTGCAGCCCTTTCTGCTACAGGTTCCGATGCTGCTGCAGGTGCAATTATCACCACGGACTTAGTACCAAAATCTATTGCCTTAGAGACAACAATTGGCGATCGCTCTGTGAGAATTGGTGGTATTGCCAAAGGTTCTGGTATGATTCATCCCAACATGGCAACCATGCTAGCCTTTGTCACTTGTGATGCTGCAGTGTCTCCCGTTCTCTGGCAGCAAATGTTAAGCCGTGCGGCTGAGAAAAGTTTTAATTCCATCACTGTTGATGGAGATACCAGCACCAATGACAGCTTAATTGCACTTGCGAACGGGCAATCTCGTACCCCGGCTATGACTGAAATGAGTACAGAAGCGGAAAACTTAGAGGCAATGCTCACAGCAGTGTGTCAGCATTTAGCTAAAGCAATAGCCCGTGACGGTGAAGGCGCAACTTGCCTTGTGGAGGTACAAGTCACGGGAGCGCACGACGAATATGTAGCCCGACAAGTCGCCAAAACCATTGCAGGTTCATCCCTTGTCAAGTCCGCTATTTTTGGACGCGATCCAAATTGGGGACGTATCGCTGCTGCTGCAGGACGGGCTGGAGTTCCTTTTGAGCAAGAAAACCTCAAGATTACATTAGGAGATTTCTTGCTTTTGGAGAACGGTCAACCACAAAATTTCGATCGCTCTGCTGCAAGCGAATACATGAAAAAAGCCGCATCGGGTGCTTATTTAAAAGAGGATACAGTTCTGATATCGGTTAGTCTTGGTAATGGTACTGGTGTCGGTACTGCTTGGGGTTGCGATCTCAGTTACGACTACGTAAAAATTAACGCTGAGTATACAACTTGACCAAATTTATTCTCTTTCCCCTGCTTCCAAGACCTGCACTACAGTCAGTTTGAGATCGGGAAAAGTCAAAGAGGTAATGCAATCGTCCCCCTGAAACACAGATTCTTCATATAATCCTTCTACCAGTGTAAGCACGGTAACTCTTGCATTACCGGGATCGACAATCCAGTATTCGGGAATCCCTCTTGCTGCATACTCAGATCGCTTGTAGCGGTAATCGCGATCTTCATTTGCTTTACCAGGGGAGACAACCTCAACCACTAATACGGGAGGTGGCATATCTGGAGTAATTGTTGCTCGTTTGCCACCAATCGCTGCACGTAACTCTTCAGTTAATATCATTAAGTCTGGAAGGCGGACGCGAGTTCGATTCCCTGTTACCATAATTTCTGTGTCTTTGTGACAAATGAGATCTAAAGATACCAGTGTGAGAAATTTTGACAGCAAGTAGATGGCAATTAAGTTATTTCTTTGCGTTTCTGGTAGCATTTCCACTAACTCTCCATCCACCAGCTCGTATCTGGTATCTGTCCCATCGTCATAAGCAAGATACTCTTGAAGAGTAAGTTTTTTGGTGACTGCGGTCATGGCTATTGCCTCACTCGCCATCAATCTGAAATTTTCACCCAAGAAATAATTAAGGCTCGGTATCAGCTGAGGCTTCCTCATTATTAAAAAATAATAGGCGAATAGCGAGTATAGCAAACCCTACAGCAGCGATCGCTTTCAGCAATTTTGTCGGTAAAAACTCCGCCACAGCTCCTCCTGCTAAGACTCCTAAAAAGGAAGTCAATAGCAACGCGCCCGCCGTCCCAAAAAATACCGCACGAGTCGATTGACTCCGCCCCGAAAGTGCGATCGCTGCTAGCTGGCTTTTATCCCCCAGTTCTGACAAAAATACTGTTATGAAGCTTAATCCCAAAAGATGCCAATCCATAATTTGTTCTTAGTTAGTTGTTAGTTGTTAGTGGTCACTGGTCACCGGTCACTGCTCACTGCTCACTGTATTAACAAATCCCAAAACAGCATGACGGAAATGAACAGCAGCATGATTCCGGATGCTTTTTCTACAGTTTTAGGAGACAATCGGCTAGCCATCCAACTTCCCAAAAGAACACCCAGTAAACTAGTCATGACAAGCGCACTTGCAGATCCTAAGAAAACCACCCATGGAGATTGTGATTGTGCGCTCATTAATAAGGTTGATAGCTGTGTCTTATCTCCTATTTCCGCCAGAAATATGGTCACAAAGGTTGTTGTAAAGATAACCATTGCCTTCTGAGGCTTTGGGGGTTCGTCAACAACTAAAGATGGTGGAATCTCAACTAAGGAAGTTACTGAACGATAATCCTTATCTTGTTTAACTTCTAGTTGGTTTTCAGCTTCAGACAGATGATAATGATTGAGAGGTGCGGAGTCAAGTTTCACGGGTGGTATCTGTGTCACTAATTTATTTTCATATTCTTCTCATTTTCTCAACCTTTTTTACAAATTGCAACCTATCTTATAGTTATTCAGTAGTCACTGATGACTGAAAGCATAAAAATGAGCAACTTATACTTACTCAAGCACTGACAACAGCAGAGTTTCTTGAAAATTAATAAATTTTTGTAAAGAAACAGCAAATTATGCGTAAACTCGTGTTTCTAAAACGGAGATCTAAGTAGGTGCCGCGACACCAATTACAGCATCCCCCGCACAGTCTAATGATTGGGCGGGGTTTTTCTTATCACTTAATAATAAGTTTAGTAAAGAAATAGTGGGTGTTGCGTAAAAGCAGTCTGTCTGAAGTTGAGAAGTAGTCAGATGTGATTTTGGCTGGCTGTAAATGTGGTTACCGAACACTAGTGCAACTACAAAGCGGTGCTAGGGGATGCTACTTGTTAGGAATGAATGCTTGTAAGTGTAGGTGCTGCTATATGTCTAACATGAGTTCTCATTGGTGCTGGTTGATTGGAATTGCAATAAGTGGTGCGTATAGTTTTTTTGTAAATAGTGTTCAAGCTCAAATATCCCCAGATGGGACTTTACCGAACAATACTATAGTTACACCAATTGGGAACACCTTCAATATTACAGGGGGAACTCAGGCAGGAGCCAATTTATTTCACTCTTTTCAAGAGTTCTCTGTTCCCACCGGACTTACAGCTTTTTTTAACAATCCTGTTGACATTCAGAACATTATTAGTAGGGTAACAGGTGGATCTGTATCTAACATTGATGGGTTGATTCGCAGTTTGGGTACAGCCAACTTGTTTTTGATAAATCCCAATGGGATTATTTTTGGGCAGAATGCACGGTTGGATGTTGGTGGCTCATTTTTGGCTAGCACGGCGAGTCGGATAAAGTTTGCAGACGGTTTTGAGTTTAGCGCCAGCAATACTCAGTCTCTACCCCTGTTGACTATCAGTGTGCCAACTGGGCTGCAATTCGGTTCCAATCCCGAAAAAATTATACTTAAGGGAGTAGGACACGATATTAATTATGAAGAGATTACCAATTTAGGTCAATACAAACCCCGTGGCACAGTTAACACCAAAAGTCAGGGATTGCAAGTCAAATCGGGGCAAACTTTAGCACTTGTTGGCGGAAATGTTGTCCTTGAAGGTGGTATTCTTAAAGCACCATCCGGAAGGATTGAAATTGTGAGTGTTGGAAGCAATCAATCCGTCAACCTTCAACAACCTTGGAACTTTAGTCATGAAGAGCTAACCAGTTTTGGTAACATTCAGTTGAACGATCGCTCGTTCGTGAGTACTACAGGAGATGGTGGTGGGGGAATTGCGATCGCTGGTAGGAACATGAGTCTTACTGAGCGATCGCTTCTACTAGCTGATACCCAAAGTAGTATAAATGGGGCGGAAATCAGTATAAAAGCAGACTCTATAGTGATTAATCAATCTAGTATCAGCTCTAATACCTATAGTACGGGGAATGGCGGACTCATTAGACTAGATGCCAAAAACATGACGCTTGAAAATAACAGTGGGGTGAATACGGCTGCCGAACAGAGCACAGGGAATGCTGGAGAAATCCAGATTAATGCAGACTCTTTAATCTTAAAGAATAAAGCGGGTATTAATACTAATACTTATAGTCAAGGGAATGCTGGTAGAATCAACATAGTAGCAGATTCTTTGCAGCTAGACGGTTCGGAGCCAAAAAGAATAGGGATCGGTAGTTTAGCATCCTTTGGAAGCGCAGGGAATGCAGGAGATATCAACATTAACGTTGCCGGTCTAATGGTGATGAATTATGCAGGTATACAGACCGACTCCGGTGAAACAGGGAGGGCTGGGACAATAGACATTCGTGCAAATTCTCTCAAGACGAAAAAAGCAGGTATAATTAGTCGTGTTTTCAAGACAGGTCAACCTGGAGAAATCAAAATTAACGTTGAAGGCTCTTTGGAACTTAATGAAACAGGTATAAAAAGTGATACCTTTGGGGCAAGCAATGCTGGAAAAATCAGCATTCGTGCAAACTCTTTGCGGATTGAAAATTCTCAGGAGGACAGGAGCGCATTCAGGAGCGTCACGACCAGTACAGGGAATGCTGGAGAAATAGATATCAATGTTGTAGGCTCTTTTCAATTACAAACAGCTGTCCTAAATATTGGAACAGAGGGTACAGGTAACGCTGGCAAAATCAAAGTTTCCGCAAATTCTTTGCAGATTGAAGACAATGCTGGTATAGTTAGCACTACAAGTAATACAGGGAATGCTGGAGAAATAGATATCAATGTTGCAGACTCTTTTAAATTACAAAATCAATCTTTTCTAAGTACTGAAACATCAGGTACAGGGAAAGCTGGTAACATTAACATTAATGCAAATTCTTTACAGGTTAAAGATGCAGCAATTGTAAGCAAGACGGAAAAAAATAGTACAGGAGAAGGCGGAGGAATCAAGATTAGTACTAATTCTTTTCTGCTTGAAAACTCAACAGTTAGTAGCGCTACAGGGGAAAATAGCACGGGTAATGCCGGAGATATTCAATTAAACATAGGAAACTTACTGTTGTTACGCAATGAGAGTTTCATATCCACCACTGCGGGAACTGGTAGTGTAGGAGGAGATGGTGGTAATATTACTATCAATGCGCGTAAAGGTTTTATTGTTGCTGTCCCTAATGAAAATAGCGATATTACCGCCAATGCGTTTAGTGGTAGTGGTGGAAGAGTCACAATTAAAGCTACTGACATTTTTGGAATCGCGCCACTTAGTCGGCAAGCTCTTGAGAAGAGGTTGGCCCCTAATGATTTAGATCCCAGTAAATTACAGACAAACGACATCACAGCCATTTCGCAAACCAACCCAACATTAAGCGGCACTATAGAACTGAACACGCCTGAAGTTAACCCTAATAGTGGCTTAGTTGAATTGCCAACAATACCAGTTGACACTAAAATAGCCGTTGGTTGCAACAGTCCGAATTACACCCAAAGCAGTTTCATCATCACCGGACGCGGCGGCTTACCCCCCAACCCCAACGAAGCTCTTTCACCTGACGCCGTAGAAGTCGATTGGGTGGCTCTCAATCCTGAAGCAGAGAAAAACTCAAGTACAAATATTTCCACGAATCCAAATAGCACTACACCAGCCTCAATAGTTGAAGCGACTGGTTGGGTATTCGGTTCCAAAGGCGAAGTCATTTTGACAGCACAAGCCGTCCCAGTACAACACCAGAGTTCTTGGCAAACACTACCAAAGTGTCATGAAAACTAATTTTCAAAGGATTTTCTCATGGCAAGGACAAGCTCAGTGGGTGAGTCTTTTGGCTTGTGACACTTTACAATCCCAATTGTGCGCTTACCAGTATTCCTTTCATATGTGTTGATTTAAGGGAAAGAACATGGCAAGAAAACGGTTTTTATGTTTCTATACAATACCATCCTTTCTGATATCTAGGCGATTGCGTAAGGGTTGGCTGAGTCAGTGTCTATTGGCGCTGCTTACCGCGTTTCTCTGCACAGTCGTTTCACCTCTTTTATCAACCGTTGTGGCGGTTAATTCTACTACCACTACGGCACCAAGTAGCACGGCTCAAAGCGAAAATTCTGTGCAACAAGGCAAAGCACTGTATGAGGCTGGAAGGTTTGCTGAAGTGCTCAAGGTGTTGGAACAAGAAGCTGCTGCCTTTCAAGCCAGTGGGGATAAACTCAATGAAGCTATGACTTTGAGCAATCTTTCCCTAGTGTATCAGCAACTAGGACAGTGGACTCAAGCAGAAAAAGCAATTACCCAAAGTTTGAATCTTCTAAAAAATGGCGACAACTCAAAACAGCGTTTTGCCATCTTTGCCCAAGCTCTAGATGTGCAAGGGCGGTTACAATTAGCACAGGGACAAACTCAAGCAGCACTCTCGACTTGGCAGGAAGCCGCAAAGATTTACAAGCAAATAGGCGATGAGGCTGCGTTAACCCGCAACCGCATTAATACTACTCAAGCGATGCAAGCTTTGGGGCTTTACCGTCAGGCTAGTAAGATTTTAACTGATTTAGAGCCAACTCTCACAAGCTCTCCAGACTCGCAACTCAAAGCTACAGGGCTGCGTAGCCTCGGTAATATCCTCAAAGTCGTTGGTGATTTAAATACATCTAGAAAGGTCTTAGAGCAAAGTTTAGCGATCGCACAACGAATACAATCATCAACAGCGACTGGTGATACTTTGCTCAGTTTAGGTAACACGGCTCTCGCCCAGAGGAAAATGCAACTCAGCCTTGACTATAAAGCCGAGGCTGAAATAGAAACTCAAGCTGCATTAAAATACTATCAACAAGCTGCTGTTGTTGCACCACCCGCCACGCGCATTCAGGCACAACTGAATCAACTCAGCTTACTTGTGGAAAAGGAGCAAATTTCTGCTGCGTTGGCTTTGACGTCTCAAATTCAACCGGAAATTAACAAGTTACCTCCGAGCCGCATGACAGTATATACCCAGATTAACTTTGCTGAAAATTTAACACGATTAAAAAAGAAAAGTAGCGCAAACAACCCCTCGTGGCTGGATATTGCTCAGATATTATCCACCGCTCTCAAGCAGGCGCGAAGCTTAAAAGATCGGCGAGCAGAATCTTATGCCCTCGGTACTCTGGGCGGATTGTACGAACAAACCAAGCAGTTATCTGAAGCACAAAACCTGACCAAGCAAGCACTGATTATAGCCCAAACTCTCGCTCCACAGGATATTGCTTATCAGTGGCAATGGCAGTTGGGACGTTTACTCAAAGCTCAAGGAGATATTCCAGGAGCGATCGCCGCCTACGATGAAGCATTCAAAACTCTTGAATCCCTGCGTAGCGATTTAGTCGCTAATCCAGAAATTCAGTTTTCCTTTCGGGAAAGTGTGGAACCGGTGTATCGGGAGTTGGTTGATTTGCGTTTGCAAAGTCAGGGAAATCCTGAAACTATACAGTACAATCTCACGCAAGCTCGTAATGCGATCGAATCGCTTCAACTAGCAGAACTGAACAACTTTTTTCGCTCGCCCTGTGTGGAACCCAGAGTAGAAATTGATACTGTGGTTCAGCAAGACAAAAAATCTGCAATTATGTATCCAATTATTTTACCAGACCGCATAGAAGTTATTCTCACGTTGCCCGAACAAAAAGAACTTCGTAAATACACAACCCTCGTACCTCAGGAGAAAGTGGAAAGCACCATACAAGATTTGCGGAAAAGCTTATTAGATGTGGCGGGAACTTTTCAGGTTCAGGAGAAGTCGCAGGAGATATATGATTGGTTAATTCGACCAGCACAAGCAGAATTAACCAAGAGTGGCATCAAAACCTTAGTGTTTGTACTCGATAGTTCGTTGCAGAATGTGCCAATGGGAGTTCTCTACGACGGACAGCAGCAGAAATATCTGGTGGAGAAATATGCGATCGCCCTCACCCCTGGTTTGCGACTTTTTGACCCCAAACCATTGCATCGGGTACGGCTAAATGCTTTAACTGCGGGAGTGGGCGAAGAACGCTTTGGCTTTCCTGCATTGCAAAATGTGCCAAGGGAATTAAAAGAAATCAAGTCTGAGGTACCCAGGAGTGAAGAGTTGCTAAATCAGAAGTTTACTGAAACGAACCTGCAAAAGCAACTGCAATCAGATCCGTTTTCGGTAGTCCATTTAGCGACTCATGGTGAGTTCAGTTCCGATCCGGAAAAAACCTTTATTCTCACTTGGGATAAACTGCTCAAAGTAAAGGAATTCGATCGTTTACTGCGAGTGAGCGACTTGAGCAGGTCAAGCAACATCGAACTACTTGTCCTAAGTGCTTGTAAAACCGCTCTAGGAGACAGACGAGCAGCATTAGGATTAGCCGGAGTGGCTGTGCGGGCGGGCGCACGCAGTACTTTGGCAAGTCTATGGTCAGTGGATGACCAATCTACTGCAGATGTCATGAGCGAATTTTACCGACAGTTACAGACAGGGGTGACTAAAGCCGAAGCGCTGCAGCGTGCTCAACTTGCGGTTTTTGCCAAGGATAACAGTCCATATCATTGGGCACCTTATGTGCTCCTGGGGAATTGGCTGTAAGGGTATTTTTAGTTACATTATAAATACCTCGCTCGGGACGCAATACTACTCGGATAAGCGGAAATTAGAACCCCGGTTTCTTGGAGAAACCAGGGTTCTGACACCTCAATTCTCGTTAACCGAGTAGTATTGGATCGGGACGATCTAGAACTAGCACGACCTTCCAAACACTTTCGGGAATACTAAAAGATAATTGGTGCAAAATTGACTAGAAGGCTCTAGCTCATTACGAATAAAATAAGGGTCGCTAAAATCGGGAGTATTTATGTTTTTTCTGGCTTCTTGCCCCTCCCTTCGGGACATTCCACAATCGATTCAAGTAGCTCCAAGGGCAACTTATAGAAGACCAAGGAGCGCGTAACATCTACGATGTCGTTAGAAATTTCAATGTGCATTAAGTGATTGAATACTCTGAGTTATAGGGTCGCAGATGAGGCGGGTGCAGTCCTAAAACAATGTCGGATTTCGGAATACCTCTTGAGGAAAGTTCTTCACCGATATCGATATCTGTTCGATTTTCTTGAATCCAGACTTTACCTTCAATAATATCGAGATGAAGAATTGGGTTGAAAATGCGCTTGTGAGAGTCTGTCCACCCCATTCGCAATAGTTGATAGTGGTCATGTAGGAAATCAAATACAGTTATGGTTTGAACGTGTGGGTTAACATCTGGTGTGTTGGCATGAATGGAAAAGATATCTGTAATGATCTGACGGTATGTTTCTTGTGAACTTGGCTCAACTTGATTTTGAGAATCTACTGCAGTGAGATTGGTTAGCTTTCTGGATTTGGTATCCATCGATCGACCTCATGTGTTATGGCATTCACAATTAGCAAATTTATCTGATTTTCTTTTAGACTATCTTGAAAAAATGGGTTGCTGAAGTGTTGCTGATAGATGGTGTTGGGCACTGCAAGATAAGGAGTGCGATCGAGGCGTTGGTGCTTGAGAACCATTCGGTAATGAATGTATTGCCCAATGGCTTGATGAAAGGCATAAACGACACTAGGAGCAACAAAGCTTTTTACTTCAGCCGCAATATAAATTGTCCCTTTTTGTGCGCTAAGGAGTTTGTCGGCGCTTAAGTCGATTTCAAGCGTAGTTCCATCATAATCAAGTTTTAGGGATTTGATATCGATCCATCCGTCTTGTATCAGTGCCGTTTCAACGGTTTTGTAGAAGAGGTCTTTCGCAGGCATTGTATGATGGGATCAAGTATATCATTTAAAAATAACACCCCTTGTGCTGCTAACGCTGGGTGTTACCTGTACAATCATACCTGGTTTTATTTGTTTCCCAGAGCAAACGCATCTAAATTTGGTACAACGGACGCAATCACCCAACAGTCATAGCACGGCTGGCTGTAGGCAATTCAGGTACAATTGACGACAGTCGATTTTAGCGGCTCCATCTTGAACGAGGAATGATGTTGAGCTAAAATTTAAGTACGGCACTCAACTGATTTTTGCCAAGAACTACGAGGTGAGGTGGGTGCATCGGCTGTGAAAACTACTTCACCTTTGGCGTTGAACACCCACCCAGTCGCTTCTACTATAGGTTCTGGCGTAGAATTTGTTGGTGTAGAAGCAGATGAACTCTGACGGTTGTCAATGTTTGGGTTGAGAGTCACCCAATCTAACGCTACAGCATCAGGAGTTAGAACATCTTTAGGGTTGGAGGGTAAGCCGCCGCGTCCGGTGACGATAAAACTGCTTTGGGCGTAGTTTGGAGAGTTGCAACCTTGGGCAATTTCAGTGTCAACTGGTACTGATGGTAAGTTGACTAAGCCACTGTTAGGGTCGATTTCGGGTGTGTTAAGTTCTATAGTGCCGCTTAAAGAAGGATTTTGCCGCGAAATTGCTGTAATGTCATTTGTCGGAAGTTGATTCGGATCTAAATCGTCAGGACGCAATCTTTTAAGTTGTTGGCGACTAAGTGGTGCAATTCCAAAAACATCAGTCACCCTAATCGTAATTTGTCCTCCCAGACCTTCAAACGCATCGGCAGTAATGTCATTATTTTCACCTCTACCAGCAACGATAAAGCCATTGGAAGCATTAATGGTGATGTTACCGCCAGTACCGTTGTTAGCAGCTGTAGTGGCGATCGCACTGCTGTTACGCATGAGAATTAAATCCCGCACCTGTAAACTTATATCCCCGCCCCTACCAGATGCTGTTGTGCCTGCAAGTTTTCCTCGATCCAACTTAATAGAGCTAGCATTGACTGTTAGTAAACCCGCATTCCCTGACCCCTCACTGTTGACAGTTACTTTAGCCCCACTCAGGACATTGAATTGTCCAGTCTTCACTGTGATGCTTCCCCCTTGTCCAGTAGACTCTGGAACAGTGGAAGCTGAAATTTCTGCCCCGTTCCGAACGGTTAACTGCCCAGTTTCTATCTCTATGTTTCCAGCATTTCCAGTATTTCTGGTCTCAACAAACAAACCGCTTCCAATACCGTCTAGTATAGATTCTTTTGCGGTCACAGATAAAGTTCCGCCCCGTCCTTGGCTACGAGTAGAAGCTGATACTTCTGCGCCGTCTCGAACAATCAACCGCCCAGTTTCTATTCTTAAGTTTCCAGCATCTTCTCCAGTGCCTTCAGTTCCAGTCAGCAAGCGGCTTCCTCCCAAAAGTTCTACCGACTCTGATGCGGTTACAGACAAAGTTCCTCCTGGTTCCGCTCCAAAAGTATTAATAATTCTAATTTCTGAATTATCGGTAAGCCTAACGCGCCTACCTTGCACTTGGATACTACCTGCGCTGTCAGGAGCACCTACTATAGCTTGATTGGAAAGAAATACATCTGCTCGTTGTACTCCCTCTGGGTAACTTAGGCTGAGATTGTTGTTATCAACATTTAACCTTACTGTTCCCGCTTCTGCCAATCCTCCTAATTCGACTCGACCACTTGTAGCCCGTAGTCGTCCCCCATCCAACTTTACATCCCCGCCCACTAGCAGTAAACTCCGACTATCTTCAACTGATAGACGTACTTCATTGACTTCTATCGAACCAGTAGGTTCGGCTGTAATTTGATTGAATAGAAATGCAGAAGGATTCACTGTCAGCAAGGGATTTAGCGGATCGACGGGTGAAGTCATAGAGAATTCTCCACCATTGGGAAACAGGATTTGGTTCGCTGTTGTTCCTATAAACGAACCACCAATATCTAATTCGGCATTGTCTCCAAATGCGATGCCTTTAGGGTTGATTAAAAAGAGATTAGCGTTTCCCCTAGCCTTAAGTATTCCCTGAATGTTAGAAGGATTTCCCCCTGTAACTCGCACTAAAATATTATTAATGGTAGAGGTGTTATGAAAATCGACTATCTCATTACTGTTAACACTAAAGTTGCTAAAACTATGAAATAGATTTCTATCGCCAACGGTTGTACCTCCTTTGATTTCCAAGGTAGTGCCGTCGGGCGTTACTTGAGGTATCACCTGAGTTCCTAAAGAGGGATCGGCAGTAACCTGAGCAAAGGTAGGATTATCTCCTTCTCCTACAATCAACCCAACTAGAATCAGTCCCGACAGTCCTAACTGGCAATGCCGAGCGAGCCAGCTTCTTGACACCACAAAATTTACCTCCTTAAACAGATGGATTACCGTCAATATCGTTTTTAAGCTGATTCCAATTAAGTCCAGTAGGTAGCTGGGCTATCTGGTCCCAATGATTGGTTTGCGTAAGATAAGATAGAGCACCAGTAGCTGCGTCATATCTCAAATAATTAGGGGGCGGTGCAAAGTATCCAAACGTTAGTAGATCCGTTGTGGACTGAGTAGAGTCAACAGTAACACCGTTAACGTCACTAACGATCGAGGGTCTATTACGAGCAGAAGTAATACTAATCGAATCTGTGCCAACTGTGTAGTCTGTCAGGGTATCAATACCGCCACCTGAGTAATAAAGGACAAAGGTATCTTTACCCGCACCACCAGTGAGAGTGTCATTACCAAGTCCCCCTTCTAAGTAGTCGTTACCTGCTCCACCAGTGAGAGTGTCATTCCCTTCAAGTCCGTATATTTCGTCAGCTAGTTCAGTCCCAATTAGACCCGAGTCATTTCCAGAAGTGCCATAAATAATTGCCATCTTTGTTACTTCCTGAGAATTTAGTGATTTAACTGTTTATCTTGACTTGCATTCCAGGTGCTCTAGGTTAGGGTATAAAATTTGGCATTCGGCTTTACCTCTGCCCTTTGGGCAATACCTACTTAAGTGGGTTGCCCTCTTATGAGAGCATCGCTCTCCCCACCACTAACAAATTTTCTAACGCCAATCCCCAACACTAACGCTGCCAATATTGATTCATCTCAAATACGGCTCCTTTAATAAGTTGTGGTAAGTCAGCGCCCTGTTAACTACTTGGTTTAATTAACAAAATACTTACGCTAGGATAGCGCTATTAACATTTTCATTATCAAAATTATAACACCTGTTTATGCACCGCATTAGCGAAATCACGATTATCTTTCCAGACCATAACGCCCAACAATGGGTGCTCGAGCAAATTCTTCCAACCCAACCGCTTTTAACAAATCATTCCAGTCCTGTGCAAGTACTAAAGAACCTGAATTAATACGGCGCATATCAGCTAAATTAGTTAGGGCATCTTGCCAAATTTGATTAACAACATAAACCGTGTATTTTCCTGGTTTTGCTGCCTTTAACTGATTTTCAAGATTCGGGGTGAGAGCAACTCTTTGTACCCATGCTTTTACATAATAATAATCAGATGTATTTTCCGGCTCGCCACAATAAACTTTGAAATACCATTGATACTTATTGTTTTGCTTAAGGGCATATTGCGGATTTTGTGGCAGAGTAATGCCAATAACACCAGACTTCTCTGGCAAGGTCAAAGCTGTTTGGTAAATATTTTTACCCTTTTCATCTTGAAATATAAACTCTCCAAAGCGCAAGTTGGTGGGTAATTCTGGCACATAAACCCAAAAGGTTGGATACTCAGAGACTGTCAATGCTAAGAAAGATACCGATTCATCATTCACAGTTCTCTCACCTGGAACCAAAGCAGTCACAGACTGGTTCAGGTTTGGGCAGCCATTACGCCTTGCCCCTCCTTGACGACGCCCAGTGGGTGCGCCATTACGTGGAAATTTCAATTTCTCAAGGCGTTTTTGTGTATTAGAATTAGAAGTCTGAGTCGGTTGGGTAACTTGTGCGTGTACTTGTGGAGAGTAACTCCCAAGACAAAGGAGTATCACGGGGATAACGCCAGCAAGTTTCATAATAAAATGTCCAAATGCCGAGGTATTTATAACATCAGCAGGCAACGCCTGTATTCCGGAATTTTACTTTCGTATCCTCCCTACTACAGCTATAGCGGTTAATATTAATGTTAAGGCAGGCGGAACCAATGGTATCCATCCGGCTTGTGTAAAGATGCCAAAACAAATTCCAAATAGTATTAATAGCGCCCCGGCTACTGCTAACCCAAGGTACAGTGACTTGGAACATCGCCACGCTATAATTCCTCCTACCAACGACCATCCCCACACCCAAAAAGCTTCCACCCACCAAGACCACCACCACAACAAAGGGCGTTGGTTTTCAACAGCACTGAGGATATGACCGATCATTTGTGCTTGCACGAATACGCCCGGTACTTTTTTGTTGTTTAAAGGAGTTCTCCAATAATCAGCACTGCTTGGGGCTGTAATTCCAATCAAGACAATACGGTTCTTTAGTAACTCAGGGTTAATTTGGTCATGGTCATTTAGTACATCTTTAAGAGATATGGAATCAGCAATTTTTTCCTGGTTGCCTAAAGAACGATAATTAAGCAGGACTTGATAACCCCCTGCATTGACTTGTTGGTAACCACTTGAGTGTTCCTTTAATGGTTTAAACACAACTTTGCCAATTTGTAAGTACCCTTCTGGAGTGATATTTGCCTCGATACCTTTATTAAGCAAATAGTGACGTGCAAGCTGAAGGCTAAAAGCATATTCTGCTGTACAGGGAGACTGGAGAGGAGGGGTAAGATACAATAACTGACGACGTGCGACATCATCATCATCTGCTACAAAATCACTAAAAGTCTGGCGTTCTGTTGGGACTTCATGAGGGGGATAAATACCAGCAGGTGCGCCATCAAGATCGGCTGGAACTTTACACACTGCAAAAATCCGGTCATCCTGCTTTAGGCGTGTTATTAAATCTGGATAGTTAGAGTCTACAGAGAAATCACGATAAATATCTATACCAATAGTTGTTGGTTGATAGCGATCGAGTTTTTGCAACAGTTGAGCTAGTGCCTTATCTGAAAGCGACCCTCGCCCTTTCATCCCCTTCTGGTTCTGATAATGAATATCTGCCTCATCAACGGTTACTATTAATAAACGCGGATCTGAGCTTTCAATTGCTGGTCGCAGTTGCATGAAATGGTCGTAAGCCCGCAACTCCCAAGGTTGTAGCATTCCTAAATAGCGGACTCCCATTATACTTGCTGTGACAAATACACTTGCCATCAGCACGTTCATCAAATGATATCTAGTCTCAGTTTTTGGAATGCTTAATTCTTTCCAAGCTAGCGGGACAACTCTGGGATTTTGGAAAAGAACTGGCAACCAAGTTGCATTGGGAAATTTATCCTCCAAGCCCTGTAGCTTTTCCCTCGCTTCTCGCGATGCTAGATATAGAGGTTTACCACCAGAATAAGCTGTGAGAAAATGCTTTAAAAATTCCTGTGCTACCTCATCTGGTACTGGTTGTCGCATGACAATTAACTGCGGGATATGTAAAGAAGCAAGTTGCCGTGCTAATCCCAAACCATCACAGGAGTTAAAAATTGCCAAATGTAACCCCTGTGCGATCGCTTTTGTTAAAGCATACTTCAACTCTTCAATTGTTAAACTATCAGTTTTATTAATATAAATACGACCAATATCATTAGCAGTTTCACTATGCCCAGCAAAAAAGAAAATATCCCACTGCTGCCACAAATAATTGTTTAGCTCTTTGCGTTGCGGTTCTACTAAAAAAACTGTCTCAGCATTTGGTAAATTTTCTAGCAACTGACGATCTAGTTGAACATCAATCCCGCGACTATTACCCAGAATCGCCAAAATTCTTACTTTAGGTTTACGGGGTGGTTTTGGAGGGGTTTCAGATGCTGTCGCGGTGATGGCAAATTCTGCAAATGAATACCTATTAAAAAAATCCCACAAATGCCAGGGAATACAGTGTAAGTCCTGATTATCAGTACGAATTAGGACTCGAATGATTTCATCTCGTTTTAATTCTTCACGTAATGTGTTGTTTATACAGCGAAATTCTTCAGAGTCAAGCCACTTGTGCAGGCGATCGATTAATATCTTAGCTTTTTGAGAACATTCTGAAATTCGCGTTTTTATAGAGCCATCG
>NZ_BAACAP010000175.1:0-52628 GCF_045865695.1 Scytonema hankhaensis NUACC26 | reverse complement strand
ATTGTCCCTTCCACAAGGCAATTGTCCCTTCCACAAGGCAATTGTCCCTTCCACAAGGCAATTGTCCCTTCCACAAGGCAATTGTCCCTTCCACAAGACAATTATTTATTGCAGCCAATTGAGAACCGCAATATTTAAGCTGTCCGAAAACGTGCGAGTTCTTGACCCGTTTTCGCATCGTGAGCATGAACGGTACAAACGAGACAAGAATCAAAAGATCGCGCTACGTGTCCAACTTCAATCGGATCGCTAGAATCAACAATAGGCGTTCCAATTAAAGCTTCTTCAATAGGTCCGCGTACCCCTTGAGCATCTCTCGGTCCTACGTTCCAGGTTGTGGGTGCAATCACTTGGTAGTTTTTAATCTTGCCATTTTCTAATTCCACCCAATGGCATAGAGAACCTCGTGCTGCTTCTGTTGCACCCCAACCGCGTCCATCTTTTTCCGTTGGTTTAATATACCAAGGATCGTTTAGTTTGAACTCACGCAAGCAATGTTCTGCTTGTCGGTACAGCTTGACGATTTCATGCACTCTTGCCAACTGACGCAGGTGAGTACTTGCTCCACCCATTGCCTTGAATGCACTTAAGATAAACCCATCGTAATGCTGCCAAGGTTCGCCATGTGTACCACCTGCTACTAACTGACGTGCAAGTGCGCCTGCTTCTAAGCGTCCATAATCTTCATGGCGGACTGCAGTTGACCAAGAGTAAGCGTTTTCAAAGTCTTTGTCATTCTGCTCAATTGGTTGAGTCACGCGATTAAAAGGATGAATGTCTTCTGTTCCTTCGTCGTACCACGCATGAGTGGTATTTTCGCGAGCAAACGTATGATCCATGAGAGTGTGAGTATCGCTAAAACTGTCATACACTCCACTCTTCATAATCATAACAGCATTGCGGGTAGCAATCGTAGGCTTTTGGTACTTATCTTCATGGGGTAAATATCCCCAAGTTACATACTTACCTACACCTGCACCATACTTATCTAAACCAATATCCAAACCCATACGCCAGTAAAAACCCAAGTCAGAATTAGCATGATTTGGGTTTTCTTCTAGCCAAACCATGAAATCTTCATAGGTTTTGATTTGTTCGTAACGCTCTAAAGAACAACCTAACCAGACTGATTCTAGCCAATTGGTGCGAAAATATTCCAGTATTGACCAAGCACGGGTGATGTCCGTTAGGGTGGGGGCGCACATCACACCACCAGGTACCATGTAACTAGAATGCGGCCACTGTCCCCCAAGTAATGCATAAATTTCGACTGGTTTGCCAGAAATGGTGACACCAAGTTCGTAAGATTTGCCAGTAAAAGCTGCAAAGCGCCTGCAAGCTTCTTCGTAAAAAGAGCTTTGTTGATACTTTTTGTTGGTCAAGTCAATTGCAAACAAACCGTAAAAGTAACGGGGAATGCTTTGGATTGTTTCAACAATTTGACCCAAATTTCTTGCCAAAATTGCATTGCGCGGAATCTCTGTCCCCCACGCTGTATCCAATGCCCAAGATGCACTGGTTAAGTGAGAAGCACCGCAGATACCGCAAACGCGAGGTGTGACAATTAATCCGGCTTGAGGGTCTTTGCCTCTAAGAATAACTTCAAATCCGCGAAAAAGTTCGGCATGAGTCCAGGCGTTGACCACATACCCATCTTCTATATCGACGCGAACATCTAAATCGCCCTCAACTCTTCCAACGGGTGAAATATCTAGTGTTTGAATTGTCATTTTATCTCCTTTAGTGATTGGGGACTAGGGATTGGCGATTGGGATGAACCAGTTCCCAGTCCCTAATCCCCAATCCGCATTCCCTTACACTGTAAAAAAATCATCTTCTGCCCATGCTGGCATCGTGTCTTTTGAAACAAGAGTGAGTAGGGCGTAGTCTTTCTTATTAACTCCTGTGGGTAAATCTTTAGGAACTCCCATCACGGTTTGTGTCTTGAATACTGTTCCTGGCTTGAGGTCGTAGAAGGGGAATTCTGGTTCCGTACACCCCAAACATGGCATTCCCACACGGGTTTTAGACGAGACTCGGTTCCATAAAATACGGTTGCAGGAAGAATGAGTCATGGGACCGCGACATCCTAAGTCGTAGAATAGACATCCTTTGCGCTGACCAAATTGGGTAGTTGAGGCTTTGTAGGCAAAATGGATGTTGCGCGTACAGCCTGTTTGGGTATAAGTGTTAAAGAAGGTTTGAGGACGGTGCAGTTCGTCTAGAACTATATCGCCAATTCGATTCGTAGCGATCGCAACTAATATTTGAGTTATCCAATCGGGATGGGCTGGGCATCCGGGAATATTAATAATGGGTAATCCGGATTTTGCTCGAAAGTCTTTACCTAAAAACCCTCCTTCTTGACGTTTGAGAAATTGCAATCCTGTGGATTCGCTGGGATTGGGTGCCATTGCGGGTATTCCTCCCCAACAGGCGCAATCTCCTACTGCTACAATATAGTTAGCAACTTGTGATAGGTCGCGTAACCAGTCTTTCATAGGACGGTCAGCAAAACGGTTCCACTCTCCTGTTCCATCAGGTGCGTTCACAACTGTGCCTTCAAAGACGAGAATGTCTAGAGAAATTTTTCCTAAAAGGCACTGCCACAGCATTGTTTGTAAGTTTGTACCTAGTTCCACACCTAGAGACGGATGCCAAAGTACATTAATACCAAAGTCAACGATGAGGTCGCAGACTGTGGGTTCTTCAGCATTGAGGAATGACATAGTGTTGCCCGAACAAGCACCACCTTGCAGCCATAGTAAGTTAACCATTTGTTATCTAGTAAAAAAGTATAAAGTATGAAGGATAAAATATTTATACTCACTCTCGCATTTGGCTTTCAGAACTCCTTAGATTCCGTCTTCTTCAAGAAGATGGGAATCTTGCTAACTCTATTACGGTTAGTTTATCCTTTATTACATATCATCTCGTGTATTTTTTAATTCTACTGTTTATTATTTACATAAAATTTTAGATTTTTTAGCTAAAAACATTTGAAGAATCGATGAAAAAGTTATAACATAACACCTTCTCTTTCTAATTTCAAGCTAATATGCGATCGATGACATCATTATATTCATCTCAATGTATGGGTTCGGTCTTCTCGTAACCATACTAAATTTTTTATAATACTTAACTCTATCTTGCCTGATTTAGTTATTTTTTTACATATTTATGTCAACTCTAATCTCGCTAGTAGAGTGAGCAATGCCCACAACAAGACTTGGATGATGGGCATTACTCACTCTACTTAAAATTCCAATCAAATGTTATAGAAGAATTTAACTATTGAGTTAAGTTTTGATTGTTTGTAACCAACTCTCATGCTTCAAAAAATATTTATGAAATATCAAAGATACATAAAAATTTCAGAATAAACAAATTATAATAAATATTAATGAAATACTTATATCTTTTTAGAGATAGAGTGTTTTATATTGGAATAAAATAACTCTTCATCGCTAACTTTTGAGGAAACTCAGGCGAATCATTTTAGAAGAGACTCTCTATGTTAAGGAATTCATTGCGTAAAGCCTCAAGAAACACATTTATAATTTGGTGTTGAGAAATGAGTGTTTCTTTTATGTGTCACAAGTATATGGTGTCCTTTTCCTCAATTACGAATTACGAATTGGTATTATGACCCCTAGCATAACAGATTCAGCAGTAAAGGTGGCTATGGATGTCCTTGCTTCATCTCCAGCATCGACACAAGAAAAAATTCAAATGTTAATTGAAATGGCACAAGGCTTTCAAAAAAAGCCGAAAGCTGCTCGAGATTTATGGAATGCTCTGTCATTGTACAACCAAGCACGCGATTTATGCGCTGATGAGGATTTGCTGTGGAAAGCTAGAGCAAATGTCGGAATGGCAAGTACTTTAAAGGCGATTCCTGATGTTGGGGCGCAATTGCTGTTAGAAGCAAAAGAACAATTAGAAGAGGCGATCCCAATTTTGCAACAGCTTGCTTTACCAGAGGAAGTGGCAGAAGCCCAAATGAACTTAGGGTTGGTGTTACAGTCTCTCGTACCTTTTAACTTGGCACGGGCAACTGACAGCATCCAAGTTTACCACAAGGCATTGCAAGTTTTTACTTGTCAGGACTACCCGCAAGAATATGCTATTTTACATAATAATATTGCGATCGCATACCTGTCCATGCCCGTCACATCAGAACGGCAATACTTGTATCAAGGCTTAGCCGTACAAACCTTTGAGGAAGCACTGAAGCATATTCGACTCATAGACCACCCTAGGGAATATGCAATGCTACATAATAATCTTGGTAATGCTTTGCAATATTTACCAAGTACGCATCCCATAGACAACATTATACGGGCAATAGCTGCTTATGACGAAGCATTAAAAGTACGCGATCGTCAAGACACGCCTCTTGAATATGCTAATACAATTGCTAATAAAGCCAACGCTCTATTAAATTTACCAGATGATTTAGATAAACCAGAATTTGGTAATCCTCAAAATATTGCTAAAGCGAATGCTTATTATGAAGAAGCCGTGGAAATTTTCACCCAATACGGGCAGATAGAACAAGTGCAATTAATAAATGAGTTAAGGGTTAGTGGTTAGTGGTTAGTAGATAGTTGTTAGTGGATAGTGGTTAGTTGTTAGTAGTAGAAATATTAACAACTAACAACCAGCAACCAACAACTAACGACTAACAACCAACAACCAACAACCAACAACTAACAAAAAAATGTCACACTTGATAACCAATCCTTCAGTCAAAGAACTCTTCACAAGTTTAATGGCCGATGAATTAAATCTAACAACTGGATTCGTTTGGTTTTTAGTAGCAACGGTCATATCCATGATTGGTGGTGCTATAGGAGGAATGTTGTTAGGCGGACGCGATATCGGGTATCAGTTTTCTGCTTTACTTGGTGGGTTATTTGGTCCGGCTGGTGTGATTCCTGGAGTTGTTTTAGCACTCATAGTCATAGATTTGTTGAGGAGTTTTTAGGAGGAACTATGTTAGAGATAGGCTGGTTTACAGCCCGGTTATTTTTTAAGGGGAAGCTTTTGCGAGATCCTATGTATTTTGTACAGCAAACTTCATTCGGTATTGGCATCAGTGCGCTCATACTATTTTTGTTTACACAAGCAAACGTGAGTCTTTGGATGTCAGTTCCGATATCGAGTTTTATCGGTGGCTTAGTGATGCCGCTTTTCCTTAAAGACCTCAAGCTAAAATAAAAGGATAAGGTATGAATTATGAAGGATGAATTATGAAGGATAAAATATCTTTATATCCTTCATCCTTTTTTCGGTCATACTGGCAAGTCAATAGATGAGCAACTTGTCAAAATAGATTTAAGAAGTTTAAACTCCGAATTTTCAAGGAATTTCGTGATAGCACCAACAAGCACGCAAAAAGAGACAGACGTTGCCAACAACTTACTCCTTTCGCCTAAAGGTGCTCGAGTTATTTTGGGAAAAAGTCTGGAACCAGGGCAATTAGCACTGCCTGTCATACCCAATAGACAAGAAATGTTTGGTCCTCGTGGTGCCTGTTTAATATCGGAAACAGGACCATTATGGGTATCAGATACAGGACATCATCGTTTGTTGGGATGGCGCGATACACCAACTGAAGATGGTCAACAAGCAGATTGGGTCATTGGACAACCAGATTTTAACCATGAGGGACAAAATGCGAAAGGCGAAGTTGGAAAGGCTACTCTGAGTGTTCCTACTGGTATTTGTGCTTGTGGGGAAGGATTGGCGGTAGCAGATGCTTGGAATCATCGAGTTTTAATTTGGAAAAAATTACCAGAGGATAACAATGTTCCGGCGGATATTGTGCTAGGTCAAGCTTGCTTTACTGAAAATCAAGCAAATCGGGGAAATCAAGAAGCTGCAGCCCATACCTTGAACTGGTGTTATGGAGTTTTTTACCATCAAGGAAGGCTGTTTGTGACTGATACCGGAAATCGACGAGTTTTAATTTGGTATCAAATACCTGAAGAAAACGGTCAGCCTGCGGATCTAGTATTGGGACAACCAAATATGATGTCCCGCAATGAAAATGGTGGTAGTTCTCCTTCTGCATCTAGTATGCGTTGGTGCCACGATATCACCTTTTGGGGAGATAATCTGGTTGTCACGGATGCAGGTAACAATCGGGTGATGATTTGGCAGGGAATGCCAACAGAAAACAATACTCCTTGTACAGTCGTATTAGGACAAAAAACTTTTGATTCGGTAGAAATGAATCAGGGAGTTTATTTTCCTACCGCTCATAGTCTGAGTATGGCGTATGGTGTAGCTTCTGTAGGGAAGTGGTTGTTAGTGGCAGATACTGCTAATTCCCGGTTATTGGGATGGAAACAGCCCCAAGAAATCATGACTTTGCAAGGTGTGAGGAGTGATGTCTTGGTCGGACAATTGG
Organism: Scytonema hankhaensis NUACC26; assembly: GCF_045865695.1. NCBI lineage: Bacteria > Bacillati > Cyanobacteriota > Cyanophyceae > Nostocales > Scytonemataceae > Scytonema > Scytonema hankhaensis. The sequence continues at coordinate 46,210 of NZ_BAACAP010000175.1, read as the reverse complement.
ATTTTCACAGTAAAGGTGAAAATCGCGACTATGGATTGCCAATGCGAGACAGCCTGAATTGGTGTTATGGAATTAACGTATGTGGCAATACAGCAGTTATCGCCGACTCAGGAAACAACCGAATTATGTTATGGCATTTCAATTAAGTCATTTGTCATTGGTTATTTGTCATTGGTCATTTGTCATTGGTCATTTGTTCTTTACAATTGACCGATGACTAAGGACTAATGACTAACGACTAAGGACTAAGGACGAACCTCTTTAGTTAACTTATGTACCGACTTAATCATGGACTTTGAAGAAATTAGAATTTGCGGTACTGTACAAGGAGTTGGGTTTCGACCTACAGTTTATCGCCTTGCCAAAGCTTATGGTTTGTGTGGTGATGTTCGTAATGATGGTCAAGGAGTCTTGATTCGGGTATCTGGGAAACAAGAATCAATAGACGAATTTGTCCACAAGTTACAGAAAGAATGCCCTCCATTGGCAAAGATTAATATATTAACGCGCAAGCGTTATCAAAGCGAATTTCAATTCGACGATTTTGCGATCTCTGGCAGTGTAAGTGACGGGGTGAAAACCGAAATTGCCCCTGATGCTGCTACTTGTCCGCAATGCAAAGCAGAAACTCTCGATCCCTTCAGCCGTTGGTATCGCTATCCCTTCACAAACTGCACTCATTGCGGTCCCCGCCTGAGTATTATTCGTGCCATTCCTTATGACCGTAGCAATACGAGTATGGATGCTTTTGCCATGTGCTCGAATTGTTCTGATGAATATAAGGATGTCAATAATCGTCGCTTTCACGCTCAACCCGTAGCCTGTCATGTCTGCGGTCCTAACGCTTGGTTAGAACGTTCTGATGGTAAACCAATAACAAGTTCTATGTTTTCTATGTTAGACGATACTGATTCTGTTTGTACTTTACTACAAAAAGGTGAAATTGTCGCCATTAAGGGTTTAGGAGGATTTCACCTAGCTTGCGATGCTACCAATGAAACTGTAGTGCAAAAACTTCGTCAGCGCAAAGGACGCGAAAGCAAGCCTTTTGCTTTGATGGCAAGAGATATGGCTGTCATTGAAGAATACTGCACTCCTAGCATTGAGGAAAAAGAATTACTTGAAAGCCCTGCAGCACCTATTGTATTGCTTGCAGCAAAAGGAGGTGATGAGGGTGAAAGAGGAAGTGGAAGAATCACCAACATGGAAAACTGGACAGCCAAAAAAAAACTTACACTTCACGCCGCATAGCACCTTCTGTAGCACTAGGGCAAAAAACCCTTGGCTTTATGCTTCCTTATACCCCGCTTCACCATCTCATTCTTAAGCGGATGAATCGTCCAATTGTTTTAACTAGTGGCAATTTGTCTAATGAACCACAATGTATTGATAATGATGAAGCGCGTGAGAAGTTGGGGAAAATTACTGATTATTTTCTCTTTCACAATCGGCAAATTGTTAACCAGGTTGATGATTCAGTTGTGAGGGTTGTAGGCGATAAAGTGCAAATTGTTCGTCGTGCGAGAGGTTATGCACCAGCACCTATCCATTTACCACCAGGTTTTCATCGTGTTCCACAGATTTTAGCAATGGGCAGTGAGTTGAAAAATACCTTTTGTCTATTGCAAGACACAAAAGCAATTATATCCCAGCATTTGGGAGATCTAGAAAATGCAGTTTCTTTCCGCGCTTATCAGGATATGCTGAATTTATACTTAAATTTGTTTGAGTATAAACCAGAAGCGATCGCTGTCGATCTCCATCCTGAATATTTGTCTACAAAACTTGGTAAAGAACTAGCATCAGTTCGTGAAGAAGGGTACAGCAAAACTGTACCCTTACTATACATTCAGCATCATCACGCCCACATTGCTGCTTGTATGGTAGAGAATGGTGTACCGATTGATTCTTCCCCTGTTTTAGGTGTTGCTTTTGATGGATTGGGTTACGGCGAAGATGGTACGCTTTGGGGGGGAGAATTCCTTTTAGCAGATTATCGACAGTTTAAACGCTTAGCAACATTTAAACCAGTCGCCATGCTTGGTGGAAAGCAAGCGATTAAAGAACCTTGGCGTAATACCTATGCTCAATTAATATCTAGTTTTTCTTGGGAATATTTAAAACAAAATTACGGAAATTTAGAAATTATCAAATTTTTAGAACAAAAGCCTTTACAGATTTTGGATCGAGTTATAGAAAAACAAATTAATTCTCCTAAAACCTCATCAGTTGGTCGTTTATTTGATGCAGTTGCTGCTGCTATTGGTATTTGTCCAGAAAAATGTAGTTATGAAGGACAAGCCGCAATGGAACTCGAAGCTGTATGCGATCCGGCTTCAGCCGTTAAGCTTCCAGCCGATCGCACTCTTCTAAATAATTCTACAAAAACATTTGGTTATTCTTTTACAATTGAACTGATAGATAAACTCTATAATATAAATTCCTCTACAATGTGGCAGGCTTTGCTAAACGATTTACAACAGCAAGTTCCTCAGTCAATTATTGCCGCTAAATTTCATCTAGGCTTAGCTAATATCGTTGTAAAAATAGTAAAACTACTATGTCAAGAAAATCACATTAATTGTGTTGCGCTTAGTGGAGGAGTTTTTCAAAATCGTATTTTGTTAGAGCAAGTCACTACAAAATTAGAAGTCTTAAATATAAAAGTTCTAACTCATAGTTTAGTGCCAACAAATGATGGCGGCTTATCACTAGGACAAGCAGCGATCGCAGCTGCTTTACAAAAGAGTTAGTAGGGTGGGCAATGCCTACCAATAAACAATGATGGTGGGCATTGCCCACCCTACAAAAATAAGGAAAACAAAATGTGTTTGGGAATCCCCGGTCAAATTATAGAAATCACAGATATTGAGAAAAAATTAGCTGTTGTTGATGTTGGTGGTGTCAAGCGCCAAGTCAATATTGCTTGTATTATTGACGCACAGCATCCAGTTGAATCTTGCGTTGGAGATTGGGTACTCGTTCACGTTGGCTTCGCCATGAGTAGAATTAACGAACAAGAAGCAGCCCAAACCATCCAACTCTTAGAAGAACTGGCAAATTTAACAACTAACAACCAACTACTAACAACTAACCCTTATGAAATACGTTGATGAATTTAGAGAACCTAAAAAAGCTTTATCTCTACTCAAACAAATAGAAAAATTATCACAACAGCTAAAAAAGCCTATCAAGATTATGGAAATCTGTGGTGGGCATACTCATTCTATTTTTAAATATGGTATTGAGGACATCTTACCTAAGAATATTGAATTAATTCACGGTCCTGGTTGTCCTGTTTGTGTCATGCCAAAGGGAAGGCTAGATGATGCCATTGCGATCGCTCAAAATCCTAATGTTATTTTAACAACCTTTGGCGATACAATGCGAGTTCCTGGTTCAAAAGCAAGTTTGTTGCAAGCTAAAGCACAAGGTGCGGATATCCGTATGGTTTATTCGCCACTAGATAGTTTGGTAATTGCACGGGAAAACCCCGATAAAGAAATTGTTTTCTTTGCTTTAGGCTTTGAAACAACTGCCCCTAGTACAGCTTTGACTCTGTTGCAAGCAGCATCTGAAGAGATTCATAACTTTAGTATGTTTTGCAATCACGTTCTTGTGATTCCTGCTCTGAAAGCATTATTAAATAATCCAGATTTACAACTTGATGGTTTTATCGGTCCGGGTCATGTCAGTATGGTTATAGGGACTGACCCTTATCAGTTTATTTGTCAAAAGTATTATAAACCGATTGTTATTTCTGGATTTGAACCTATAGATATTTTTCAATCCGTTTGGATGCTGTTACAGCAAATAGTAGAAAATCGTTGTGAAGTCGAAAATCAATATAATCGATTAGTAGAAAAAACTGGGAATGATGTTGCGATCGCAGCCATAAACAAAGTTTTTGAAGTGCGAGAAAATTTTGAGTGGCGTGGGTTAGGAGATCTTCCTTATTCTGGCTTAAAAATTCGTTCTGACTACGCTCAATTTGATGCAGAAGTAAAATTTCCCATACCCAATCTTAAAGTGGCTGACCATAAGGCTTGTCAGTGTGGAGAAATTCTCAAAGGAGTTTTAAAACCTTGGCAATGTAAAGTCTTTGGTACGGCTTGTACTCCAGAAACACCCATTGGAACTTGCATGGTATCTTCAGAAGGTGCTTGTGCGGCATATTACAAGTACGGTCGCTTTTCAAAAATGTTCGGGAAACTATGAAGTATAAAAGATAAATGTTTTTATCTTTTATATAAACCAAAATTTATCTTCCCAATGTTTTGTGTCTGTATGATACCTTTGTAAATGACCTACATTAGTAGTTGCAATTATTACTGTTTTTCCTTCGTTCTGAGACATAATTATTGCTGTTGCACTTAGAATCACATCTCCATCAAGTGCTTCTTCTCCTGCAGTTTGCTGACCTGTACTGCGTGCCCATCCCCATAATCCTGCGGCTTTGAGCATTATTTCTGTTGTTATGGGTGCATATCTTATATTTTCAAAACTTTTAAGTTTGTCTAATCTTTCTATGCTTTTTTCTAACTTATTATGAATTAATTCTCTACGAACTTCATAATTTGTTATCTCAGGCAAATAAACTATAGAAGTAGTTAATATTTTTCTAAACCACTGTTGACATCTAATCACTGTTTCTTTCTTACTAGTTCCATGTATTATCCAATCAAGTGGTCCAGAATCTAAAAGAATAAGGTTTGTTTTCATGAGAAAATAGTTCGCCCACCTCGTTTTCTTCTTTCTTCGTTAATTCCTTTTTCAAAGATTTCTAGCGATTTTGTCACTTCATCTTCACTATAGGTTTTCTCCCAATCTTCAAAAAGCTCATCAACTGTTTTAAATTTAATACTATTAAATTTTCTATTATTATTAATTTCCCATAAAATAGCTCTTGCCACAATTCTAATTTGAGAAGCATAATCATGTACTATTGTTTTTTGAAATTCGTGGTTAGGCTTCCAATTATTTACTGTTTCTGAAGCTAAATTTTCTAAAATTTCTTTAACAATCTTAAATAAACTAAGTGATTCTACTGGAAATCTAGATTCTACCAAATGAAGTAACTCTAGTAAAGCTGTATTTAAATTTTCTAGCCATCTACTTTCATCTTGAACTTCAGCTTGAATCGTAAGTAAAGGTAAAAACAAAATAAATTCAAATTTGATTTTTTTGAGGCTTGTTTCTACCTGTTCAAGAGTCTGGCTAACTTCATTAGATGATTGGTGTTTACAGCTATTTTTAGTATCATCAATGTGATTTTGTAGAATACTTAGTAACTTTATTTTTTCTAATAAATCCTCTAACCCTTCATTTTTAAATTGAATCATTTTTGTTAAAGAATCAATCATTTCTTCTCGTGGAATATCAACACAGCAACCAGAGTGAAATATAGCCTCTAGTTCTTTGGTTACTTCTACTATTTCCTTGTGCGTATCAGAGTGACTTTTGGTGATATAATTCTTGACTTGAATAGGATCTTCTGCTAAGAGAGACATGAGTATCCTCCTATTAATGTTTTGTTAGCATTTTGAGAATTTTTCGCCGCCTCGATCCTCCAGTCTTCCCTGTGCTGGCTTCTTCAAAACCAAACCCAGAAAGCAAGCTGACCAATTCCTCCCATGTAAAATCTTTAGGACGACTGAGAAACCGCTCAATTAATTTCTCTCTACGGGTCATAGGAACTCCAGACTGCTTACTTCCATTATCTGCCAAAAAAGATTTTTTGCAACTAAAATTAGTTACACCATTGTAGTTAACCAATTACCTAATTTCGGTACAAAAGATTCCACTTTACCTCTAGTGTCAATAACGCTAACAAGTACCAACATTCGGCAGATCTTACCATCAGGTTATGACGTATACTCTATCGAAGACCTTAAATAGATAACCCCATGTCAGAGAATCAGGGCTTCGCGGATCGAAATTCTCAGCCTTTGCGCGTCATTATATCTGGTGGTTCAATAGGTGGTTTGTGTGCGGGCTTGGCACTGCGACACATTGGTTGTCATGTGAGAATTTTTGAACAATTGCCTGATGTCTTGCAAAGCTGGGATGCAGGCTCTGTTGTCCAATTAGAAATGGATCGCTTTCTCTCAGAACATGGTTTGACAACAACGGAAACAGTAAGTGTTCTGTCTAAGAAGCAACAGTTTCTATCGATTGATGGCAGCATAATTTGGGAAGAAGCAACACCACAAGTCATGATTTCCTGGGATATGCTCCATCATCAACTCAGGAAAAGTTTTCCACATGAGTTTTACCATCAAGGAAACAAAATTGTTAGTTTTGAACAGAATGATAACTGCGTAACAGTGCGTTTGGAAGATGGGCAAGAAGAGGAGTGCGATCTACTGATTGAGGCTGACACAAGTTCTATGATTCGTCAGCAACTACTACCAGACGCCGTTCCCCAATATGCAGGGTATGTTGCATGGCGAGGAATGATAAATGAAAGCATTCTTGTGCCTGAAGTTGCAGAGTTTTTGGCTCACAACTTCACATTCTATAACGGACCTAGTATGCAAGCAACTTGTTATGTAGTGCCGGGAGAGAATGGGGAACTAGAGGTCGGAAAGCGACGCTTCAACTGGCTTTGGTACTTTCATGTTCCTGTAGAAGAATTATCTGAAGTGATGGACAGCGATCGAGATACTGTACAAAAATTTTACTTGCCTCAAGCAGACGTGACAGAAAAAGTCATGCAACAGCGCCGTGTAGAAGCAAAGAAGTTTTTACCAGCCGTTTTTCAGCATTTGTTTGAACTGACAGAAAAACCATTGATTCAACCAATCTACGATTTATCAGTACCCCGTATGGCTTTCGGACGGGTGTGTTTAATCGGTGATGCAGCATTTTTAATTCGTCCTCATACAGATGCTGCTACTTCCAAAGCTGTGACAAATGCTGTTGAACTTGTACACGAGTTACAGGAAGCTCGTGGTGATGTAGTAGAAGCGCTGAAAAGTTGGCAAATAACCCAACTTGCGTTAGGGAATTACTTAAGAGTTTTGGGAGTAACTTTAAGCAACCGCCTGGGACTTTCTAACGCTTCGTCATTCGTTACCCCTAAGTAGCTTCAATAATACGATTTTAGTAGCATAGGTATTGCCCACCAACATCGAATGGCGATAATATGCTTTGTTTCTTGTGGTGCGGGCGTCCTCGCCCGCCACTCATATAGAACGGGCGAGGACGCCCGTTCCACAATTTGGGGTAATTTATTTCTTGGGACATTCCTTACTAACTTAAACATAATTTAATATGAATTTTTCCTCGGCAAATTCAGGACAGCCATCCTTCACGCCAAAAGTCCAATCGTCTCGCCGTAAAGTAACAGATACTCACATTACCCTCGCACATGGTAGTGGCGGTACAGCTATGCGCGATTTAATTAACGATATTTTTGTGAAAAATTTTGACAATCCTATTCTTTCTCAATTAGAAGATCAAGCAAGTTTCAATTTAGCCAATCTACTACAATATGGAGATAGACTGGCTTTTACGACGGATTCTTATGTTGTAGATCCTTTATTTTTTCCTGGTGGCGACATTGGCAAATTGGCTGTCAATGGAACAGTCAACGATTTAGCCATGAGTGGTGCTAAACCCTTGTACCTCAGTTGCAGCGTAATTTTAGAAGAAGGACTAGCTGTAGAAACTTTACGGCGTGTTGCAGAAAGTATGCAAGTTGCTGCTAAAGAAGCTGGTGTAAAAGTTGTAACAGGCGATACAAAAGTTGTACATCGTGGTGCTGTAGATAAATTGTTTATTAATACTGCTGGTATTGGTGCGATCGCCGCAGGAGTCACCATCTCAGCCCGCAATCTTCAACCAGGAGATGTAATCATTGTAAATGGTGAATTGGGCAATCATGGCACAGCAATTTTAATTGCTCGCGGAGAATTAGCGTTAGATACTCAGATTGAAAGTGATTGTCAGCCCTTGAATGGTTTAGTCGATGCTATCTTAAGTGTCTGTCCTGATGTTCATGCCATGCGAGATGTAACGCGAGGTGGCTTAGCCACAGTATTAAATGAATTTGCTGTCAGTTCGCAAGTGGGAATCCGTCTTGATGAGCAAGCTTTACCAGTTCGAGAAGAAGTCAAGGGTGTTTGTGAAATTTTGGGTTTAGACCCCTTGTATCTAGCAAATGAAGGTAAATTAGTGGTAGTTGTCAGACGCGAGCATGCGGATATAGTGTTATCTGCTATGCAGACTCACCCAGCAGGTAAAAATGCTTGTATCATTGGCGAAGTAATTTCTTCACCTTCAGGTATTGTCTTGTTAAAAACTGTCTTTGGTGCTGAACGCATTGTTGATATGCTTGTTGGCGAGCAGTTACCAAGGATTTGTTGACTTAGTTATAGATATAACTTCAAATAGTAATGGCAGAATTGCGAAGCTTCAAATTACTTACCTAATAAGATTTTTAAATAGTTTGTTATTCAACCAAATGACATTGAACTTAAATTTTATATGTACGTAAATTTTTACATATGTACCACTAATTATTAAAACAGATACTAGCGATACTATTGGCATCCACACTCCTAGTTGGAAAAGACCGAAACCTATTCCTACTACACTAAACACAGCAATACCTTGTAGCAGCTTGAGTCTCAATGGATCTTGCACTTGGGATGCAAGAACACTTCCCATCAGCGCTACAGTATATATCCATATAATTTCAATCGTCTCGGAAAGGTATTGAATCTGAAGTCGCCCATCCAGAACTACACTGATGATATGACTTGCTACCTGTGCGTGAATCAAAGCTGGCGACGTTCTTGCTGGTTGGTCTGGTAATGCAGTGTAGGGGGTGTAAAAACCAGGATGAAGGCTGGGGGTTTTAGTACCGACAATTACCAGACGGTCTTTGACTAACTTGGGGTCTACAGATCCGGTTAACATTTGTGTGAGCGTGACTTCTGGCGCAAGGCGATCGGGATGGCGATAATTTCCCCCTTGGATTTGTGCCAACTCGTATGCTTTGCGGATTTCCCACTCTACGATCTCGCTATGGACTGACCAAGCTGAAAAAAAGACAATGAAAAAATCAGCTTGACAAATTTTTGTTTCTATGTAGTCAATCCAATGCGTACCTACCAACATTTTTTGGTCAATAAAAACATCGTGATGCTGGGATAGTTCTTTATAGACTTGCAAAGCCACAGGTTCATCCGGTTCCACATTCCGCTTATAGCTAATGAAAATGCGCTTGCGGGTTTTCTTTGGTATTGGAGCAATGGATTGGTTTATAAGAAGTATGGGAGTTTGGTGTTCTTTTAGCCCAACTAAGCGAGAACAACCCAATTCAAAAGCGAACGGAATATTTTTCCCTGCGGCTAAAGCGTCATAAAATGCGGTCGCCAAAGTAACAGCACAGCGATCGCCAATTATCCGATTTGTCCCAATGACGTAGTTGACAGATCGGCTAATTTCTTCAGCTTGCGTTTTTGAATAACAAGCATTCAGGACAACACATTCAACACTCTCTAGAGCAAACAGCTTAAACATACTTCCTAGCTCTGCAGCTGACAACAACTCTACCTGTCCTATGTCATTTTCTAAAACAATTCCATCTTCCCCTGTGCCATGTCCGCTAAAATGAACTATTTGAGGTTGATAATCGAGTATTGCCCTATAAAAGTCTCGCTGGCGCACTGCCCATTTCTGTTCTAGCTTAAACTGTTCTCGTTTGTTAGCTCGCCGTAATCCTTCCTCAATTTCCCGTACTTCTTCATCAAGCCGCAAACGAGAAGTGCTTGCAGGGTTTGCTGCCAGAATTAGAATAGTTTTTACACGGGTATCATTGTTCATGAAAAAGTAATGCTAACGCGAACAGAGCAAGTGGAAAGTGCTGTTACTTCATCAATATAGTGAAACTTAATTTGATTTGAGTAAGCACAAATACGTAATTAAGTAGTATTTTAATAATCTTTCTTTATTTATAGAGTTTAATCCGGATTTCTATTTAGGAAATAAAAAAAGAGTCAAAAACTATAACCATTCCATAACTACATATACTAATCTTAATTAATACATATTTATACGTAGATATTGTTATCTGCTATGCAGTCTCGCCCAGCAGGTAAAGATGCTTGTATAATTGGCGAAGTAATTTCTTTCACCTCCAGGTATTGTCTTGTTAAAAACAGTCTTTGGTGCTGAACGCATTATTGATATGCTCGTTGGCGAGCAGTTACCAAGGATTTGTTGACTATTAGAACAGTTTTTACTGCATCATCAACAGTGTTTTGCAGAAGAGACTCAGAGTTGAAAGCGAAAATGTTGGAGCGCTCGCACTTGGGCAATGATTTCAAAGTCACGATCGTTGTGAATCAAGAGGAAATTATTCTCTAGAGCAGCTTGAGCAATACAGCAATCAATCGGGCTACGAACGGTCAGTCCTTGGCGGCGCAGGTCATAGTAAATGCGAGCAGCCGATTGCCAGGAATGAGGTGTAAGTTCAATGTAATCTTGTGTTGCAAGGTACGTAGATAGGATAGTCCACTCTTGCTCGTTCAGGCTACCTTGAAGAAGTTCAAGCTGAGTAAATCGAGTGAGGAAAACTTGACGATCGGCAATTAGGGTTTCAAGTTGCTAGCGTACTTGACCTGTGCGATTGCGAAAGACGGCAATCCAAACAGATGTATCAATCAGCAACATGACGAGTTTCACGCAGAGCTTTGTGGTCGAAATCCGGGGTAAATTGTATTTGTCCGGCGAGGTCGAGAAGGTTCCTCTTGCTACACGATCCTCCAGAAGAGCCACTTCGCGAGCGCACAAGTTCTTGTAGAGCAAGATTAAGCAGTTCTTCTTGAGTAGTAAGGTTGGTAAGTTTGAAGGCTTCGTTAAGAAGGGCTTCGTCGAGGTTGAGAGTGATTTGCATAAGCTGACAATGGGAGAACTGATTTTAGGGACAATGTCGTCTTATGTCTATTCTATTTGAGGGATTCAAGTTGTTCCTCAAAATTCTTAAAGTAGCTTGGCAAGCACTACAGGAATTAGAAATAGAAGGTAAAATCAGAATATATACTCCAGAACAAGTAGCAGAAATCATTAGACAAAATCCAAAGAAAAAAATTAATAAACAAGCAAACAATCTCAAAGCCGCAATGGATAAAAATGGAGAAATTCTTATAGAGGGACAAGCGCTTTGTTTGGCATCTGCCAAAAAGGCATCTTGTACAGTACTCAATCGCTATGACTCCCCAAAGTTATCATTACTCTGCCGTTGAGAAATATCTGCTAAGATTTCATCCAACGTCAGGGAGTCAAGCCATTGATGACGCTCAGCAGTATAATCTCCACTGCCTGAGTCAAATTGACGAATAAACCGGATAGCATCGGCATATCCCAAAGCATCTACCAATGCCTTAAATCCTTTTCTGTATAATTCAATTGGAGTCATTTTCTTCTCCTTCTAAAAGATTAGTAGTAACTTCTACCCACCAAACCATTGGGTTAGCAACAACAATGTTTAAGTTATTTCTATAGCTTAATGCTTTAGATAATAAACGGTTATCGGTTGTCAGGAAAATATCAGCATTACCTTCTGCACAAGCAATGTGAAGTGCATCAAAATTTTTAATATTATAATTTGTTAAATCTATGACTCGCTTATAAATTTTAGAATTTACTAAAATTTTCTGTTGAGCAATAGCTAACGCTTCTTGTACCTGCTCTCTCCTACTTAAATCTGGGGTTCTAGCAATCTCTGATTCTAAGGCTGTGCTACTCAATAATTCCCATTCTCCCGTTGGACAACGGCTAAGAATTTCTAAAACTGCTTCGGCTTCTAAGCGAATCCGCGACTGTGCTTGGTCGTCAAATGGACGATTTAAACAACACACATCGAGATATATTTTATACTTTTTAGCCATTGTATCAACATCTTCGAGGTTATCCTAATTTTTCCATACCTTGGGCAATTTGCTTCAACACAGTCAGTAAGGATGTTTTGCCGAGTAACGCGAGTGGTTGACGATTCATCGCCACATCAACATAAGAAGTAGCGCGTGTTCAAGAGCTTCTAATATAACACTAGGTTGTTGCGGGTAAGTTGTATAATTTCATCATTAAAATTCCGATGCACGAAGCCCCGTTACTTTAGTACGGGGTACTGACTTCTAGTGATATGACTAAGAACCGAAGTTTCTTTTGTTCAGTATAGCTTCTCTTTCATCATAGTGTGGAAATCTCAACGTAAAAGTTGTTTGATGTGATGTGCTCTCTACATCAATAAATGCTCCCATATGCTTGGTTAGTTTCTGCACTAAAGCCAGTCCCAATCCCGTTCCACTATATTTCCAAGGATCGTCATTGGGAATCCGATAGAAGGGAGCGAAAATTCGCTGCTGCTCGATCGCTGTAATTTCTATTCCAGAATTACTCACGCTGAGCACCACTGCATCTACTATCTTGAGAGCCGAAACTATAATTTTTCCGCCTCTAGGCGTAAATTTACAAGCATTATTTAAGAGTTCTGTAAGAATACGTTCTAAGTCTGCTAGCTCTGTTTCCAATAAAGGAATATCGTCAGCTATATTTAGCTCCAACTGCTGTTGGTAACAGCTTGTAAGTTCTCGGAATGGCTCAACAATTGTAGGAAGCCAGCTTTGTAGCTCAATAGGAATTAAAGTCAAAGGTTCGATTTCTGCTTCTAAATATGTTAGCGATAACAAATCATTAATTAACTTACTTTCGCGCCGACACTCTTTTTGAAGGATATGTAATAGTTGGGGAACCATTTCTACCTCAAGCAAACCTTCTTGCTTGAGAACATTTTCCATCGTTTGTACTGCAAGATGAAGACTGGCGATCGGCGTTTTTAGTTCGTGAGAAAGTGTTCTGAGAAATTCTTGTTTTAAACGTTCTAGTTTTTCTGACTCTTTTTTTTGCTCTTCAAGCTGAACTTGTAATTTCTCTACTTGCTGTTGCAATTCAGCCTGTTGAACAGCTATTTCTAAGTGCGTTGCAACTTGTTTGAGTAAGTCTATATCTGTTTGTTGCCATTGACGCGGTTGATTGCTTTGTTGAGCCGTTAGCAGTCCCCATAATTCTTGCTTAAATAGAATTGGAACAACTATATTGGCTCTGACTTCCATGGAAGCTAATAGCTTGATGTAGCACGGTGCTAACCCGGCTGCATATATGTCTTCTATGACTTGAATGCAGCGTCTGTTGTATCGTTCTGAATATTTTTTGGCAAAGCAAGGATCTGCGATCGCTCTCCCTAGCAGCGAACTAGGGGTAACGCTTGCTTCTACGGCTATAACACCAGTCATATTTGATTCTAATCGATAAACGAGTACGCGATCGCATCCTAAAAACCTTCTCAAGTCTCTCACTGTTTCATCGAGAGTAGTCTTCAAATCCTCACGTTGACCAATCCGTTGTGCGATCGCTTCTAGCACGGACTCCCTCTCAGTTTGATATTGCACAATCGAATCCTGAAATCTATGTGTAAACTGCTTGTTGGTGTTTTTTTTGTCTAGCTTTGGGACTCGTTGACGAACTGCTGATGGCAGTTGTGTTAACTCTACAGTTGATTCCGATGAATTGATACTCATGCGAGAGACCTTATCTGGTGTTGCTGACAATACATTAAGCGCTCTCTATCGTAGATATTCTAGTAGAAAACGCATTTTTGCACCAAAATCACTGCAAAGACTTTTCAGCCTCTGCTTATTGATACTTCTATCTGTCGCTACTTTGTATGAAAAACATAACCAAGCTAGTGCTGAGACGAAAAAATATCCCCTGAGTAGAGAAAAAACGTGCTTGCAAGTTTACATTAATTTACTAAAATTTATTTTTTAAAATTTTGTAGTACTTAATTCTTGCACATAGTGTCGGTACGGAGATAATAAATTGCTCAGAAAATTTACAATCTGTAATAATAGGGACTAGGGACTGGGGATAAGGGATTGGGGATTAGGGAATAGAGAATAGGAATTAAATAACTTTAACGATATCCAATAGACATCTCTGGCAAAAGATGTAAGGAAGATGTAAGGGCGCAATGCCTTGCGCCCCTACCAAGGCTTTCGGATAATGCATAATTAATTCCTGGAGATGCCCAATCGCCAATCGCCACTCCCGTCACCTGAAAATTTTCCCGCCATAAACTCCTGTGAAGACAGCTACCACAAACCACGTCACAGCCAAACCAACCACTTCGCCTAAAAACAACTGCGTCAAGTGATAGAGTAAACAGCCCACAGTCGAACCAATCCCTACTCCTAGCGCCCAACTGACTGCACTAATCGACACCCATTGCAATGCAAGAGGGTTATGCTGTTGGATGGCAAACCAATGAGCTAAACCCATACTCAATCCTGCTAATGTTCCTAAAATGACACCATAGACAACTCTCAGGATAAGAACTTGGGTTGACAATACCATCCAACCAACCGCACCAATCCCTGCAGTCGTCAGAAAAATCCAACCAGCCAGACTTGTCCATACCCATAACCAAGGGTTTTTCAAGCGTCCTCTCAGAACGAAAGCTTGAGGTAATGCGATGCTAAGTCCACCTACAGCTCCTTGAAAGACATTAAGATCTGATTTTTCACCAATTTCAATCAACAACAAACTTATCAGGAAACCGCCAAAAGTTGCGATCGCCCATTGTAATGTAAATTTCTCTGAATGCATCAAACTATTATCTAATCTTCTTGAATTTTCTTTTCTGCTACAGGAAACAATTCCAAAAAAGCTTTGCGGCGCTGTTTTGGAGAGTCAGGAGTCATATAACTCCACAAACTTTCCCAGTAAAAAAAGGAAACACCATTAAAGTTTTGCTCTCGCACAACCTTAACCTGTTCTGTAATTTGCTGGATATTAACTGGATTCGTCCAAATTCCGGTTAATATCCCTACACTCACTGGAATTGTTTGGCGTGCATTTTGTACTTCTGGTTGTGAGAGTTCAGCCAAGAAGCTGTTTTTGTCACTGCGGTACACTTGTAAAACCAACTCATCTACCAAACCAGTTTTTACCCAAGTATCCCAGTCTTGTAAATAGTGTTTATACGAAAATCTGTGTGAATTAGGAGACAATGATATTTTTATGTTAGGTTTCACATTTCTGACAGCACGAACAATTTCTTGCATAAGAATGGTTATTTGATCGGCACGCCAGCGCATCCACTCTGGATCGAAAGGATCGGATGGTGGATTTTTACCTTGATGTTCTTGCTGATAAAGACCGCTCGTGAAGGAATCGTAACCTAACTTAACTGGCATGCCAAAATGGTCATCCAGTTGAATTCCATCAATATCATAATTTGTAACAACTTCTAAAATTAAGCCTTTAATAAAGTCTTTAACTTCTGGATGAAGGGGATTTAACCAAACTTGCTTTTTAGGCGTAGTTATACTAATTAACTGTTGCCAAAAAGATGGTTTTGGTGTGTTCGTTTGTACATTGTGAAGAGTATCATCTACCAATTCATCTCCAGAAAGTTGTGTTGTTAACCAATCAGGATGATGTATTGCTAATTCTGATTGAGCAGGTAACATCAATCCATACTCAAACCAGGGAATAACACGTAATTTTTTTTGAGAGGCAAGTTTTGCGATCGTTGCTAAAATATCTTTACCACCGTGCATTATCCCTATTAAAGGTTGTGTTTCTATCCCTATCTCTTGTTTAAGAAGGTGACTTTTATAAAAAGTATGTCCTCTATTCCAAACTACAGGATAAACCGTATTAAACTTAAATGCAGAAAGTTGGTTTAAAGCACGGTTAATACCCCAAGGCATAAATAAGACACCGCTACTGACATTAGTTAACCAAACACCTCGGATTTCTGCTGTTTGAGGTGAATAGTATTGACTTTGAAAAGAAATTGAGGTAGAAGGTGAAGAAAATATGAATAGACTTAGGATTAACCCTAAAAGAATAAAATAATTGAACTTGTGGTGAATAAAACGATACATCTGAATTATAGTGCGATCGCGATCGGCGGAAGTTGTCCTCCTACTGCTTACTTCTATGGTTTTATCTGAAGAAATGATTTTTGCAATAGGTTGAATAAAATATTTACAAATCTTTTATAAAATACCACGAAGATAGAAAAAAATTTTGTAACGTTAATAACTGATGAGAAAGTGACATCATATAGCGCTTTAATCGTAACCGGGCATTTCGGGTATTTGTCCTCCCAAATCCACAATTGAACCGTCAGGAGTGACAACTTTTAACCCTAAAACGTGGTTGGTGGTGACGCCGTACTTCAGACAATGCACTCCACCTGAATTTTCTGCAACGTTCCCACCTATGGAAGAAATAATTTGACTTGAGGGGTCGGGAGCGTAGTAAAAACCAGCACCACTGACTGCTTGTGTCACCCAATTGTTAATTACCCCTGGTTGTACGACAACACGTTGATTCTGTAGATCTATATTGAGAATTTGACGCATTAAGGCAGTCACAATTAAAACGCAATCTTCAACAGGTAACGCGCCACCAGATAAGCCAGTACCAGAACCTCTAGCGATGAAGGGGATGGAATTGCGATCGCATATCTTCACAATTTCTGCCACTTGTTCTGTAGTTCTGGGCAGTACTACAATAGCTGGACGTTGGCGATAGCTAGTGAGTCCATCACATTCATAAGTAATCAATTCTTCACGACGTTGCACCACGCCATTTTTGCCAAGTACTGCTTCAAACTGCTTGATGATAGGTTTCCAGTTGCGTTGTTGTTTGTTTTGGGTGAGCATAGGGGTTTTAAAGTTTTTATATTATGAATTACAGCAGTTTTCGCTGATAAGGAGCCACACTATTTGCAAGGGCGCAATACCTTACGCCCCTGCGACTGTGGTCTATTTACCCGATGAGGTATAACTTATAGTTTAACAAGACTGGGATTTCAATCTTGCGACTTTAATCAGATCGGCTGCTTTTTCGCCAATCATAATGGTGGGCGCATTGGTATGTCCCGTGTTTAACGTTGGCATGATTGATGCATCGACGACACGCAAGCCCTCGACCCCACGTACCCGAAGTTGAGAATCGACAACTGCCATTGGGTCGGTACCCATTTTGCAAGTGCCGATTGGATGAAAGACTGTCCCGCAGTTCTCTCGGACATAAGCAGCGAGGGTATCATCGCTTTGAACGTCCGCACCAGGAGAGACTTCCCGACCGCGAAACTCATCAAATGCACTGGTCTGAAACAAGTGACGCATCAACTTAACCCCAGCAACGAACTTTTGCAAATCGGATTGACTTTGCAGATAGTTCAGTCGAATTACGGGGGCGTCTTTCGGGTCACGCGATCGCAAACTGACACTGCCAACGTTTTCAGGATGAACCAAAGCAACTATACCCGTGAAGCCTATACCAGAATTGGGATAGCCAGGAGGAGCAAACAAAATCGGACCGAAAATTAGTTCTAAATCTGGTGCTATTCCCTGATTAATCTTGCTATGCACAAACAATCCAGCTTCAGCAATTCCATTACTGGTCGCTGCCGTTTGTAAATCCTGAGTTGCCTCGTAGGACACCGGAATGAGAATGTGGTCTTGCAGATTTTGACCCACACCAGGCAAATCAACGACAACCGGAATTTCCATTGCTTGTAATTGTGCTGCATCTCCAATACCAGAAAGCATCAGCAGCTTGGGTGAGTCGAACGAACCAGCACTTAAAATCACTTCCTGATTCACCCTAACCTGATGCAGTGTTCCTTCATACAAATATTCCACCCCAACGGTATGGTTCCCCTCAAACAACAGCCGTGTTACTAACGCACCCGTTTGCACCGTTAGGTTCGGACGGTCGAGAATCGGTACTAAGAATGCAACTGCCGCACTGTGTCGTTTGCCATCTTTGACGGTCAATTGAATTGGTCCCACCCCTTCTTGCTGCTTCCCGTTGAAATCAGGATTATAGTCATATCCCAGTGTTATGGCTGTGTCTATAAAGTGTTGAGAGATTGGAGCAGGAGAAGCGACATCAGTGACGCTCAACTCTCCATCCACTCCGTGATATGGGTCAGAACCGCGTTGCTGGTGTTCGGATTTCTTGAAATAAGGCAAGACATCCTGATAGCTCCAACCTGGATTTCCGAGTTCCTGCCAGTGGTCATAATCGTGAGGATTACCCCGGATATACACCAGGAAATTAATCGAACTGCTGCCACCCAGGACTTTACCACGCGGGCAAAAGATTCTGCGCTCGTTGAGATACGGTTCTGGTTCAGAGAAGTAGCCCCAGTCCACTTCAGTGCCTGGTAAATGGGTGCATTCCAATGGGATGTGAATCTCTGGTTTCGTATCGGGATTTCCCGCTTCGAGCAATAATACGGTTGTTTCACAGTCTTCTGTCAGGCGGTTAGCAACCACACAGCCAGCTGAACCAGCACCAATCACAATATAATCATAGTGAATCATGATACCCTCGCTTGTAAATTTAACTACTTTAAGAACTGCAACTGAGACTTTTGTTCACAGTAATGAGAAATTGTTCTGTTCATCTTTTGCTAATGCTTTGCGAGTAACTCTAGGTTTTGTGTAATCCGCCAATTCCTGTAGGTTAACGGTTACTCCAGCGTCATAGCTTGAGGGGGATAGCATAGTCGATCTCCTATCATTTCAAGGTTAATTAGAATTCTTGAACTGCATATAAGATTGCTGGGTCAATACTTCAGAGAGGACAGGCACCTTTGTCCAACAGTGAGAACAGAACCAGCAAATTTCGTGGTGCTGAATGTGCCGTAGTAGTGGATAAGAACAGTAAGGACAGTTGTGCATAATACTTACCTCTGTGAGCTCCTATGGAAAGACGATTTTAGGAGCCGCTGCATATTTTAGATAGAGATAGGCTGTGAGTGTCATATCACTAACCCTCCCTTGAACTACCTTTAGTCTGACAGTTACGAGCGACAATTTCTTCGATCTAGCTCATAGTTGGCACTAAAACCGATAAATTAGAGAAGAAATCAAGATTGAGAGTTTAGCGATGCATGCCACGGTTGAACAACTCCAGCAAATTCTACTCTTTTCTGGACTCGATCGCGATCGGCTAGTCCAGTTGCAGGCTCGGGCTGTGGTTAAGCAATATTTGCGTGGAGAAATAATTCTGCATGAGGGCGATCTCCTCCCGGCTCGACTCTTTGCTGTCTTCAGTGGCAGAATTGAAGTCAAGAAAACTGGGTCTACGGGTAAAGAAACAATTTTGCGGACGTTACCAGCCGGAGAACTATTTGCCGCACCTGCCCTCTTTGGCAATCACCTTGCCCCTGCAACCGTAGTGGCACAGCAGGACTGCCAGATTCTCACAATTGAACGCGCTGCTTTGCTAGAAACGATCCAAAACACACCAGAGGTAGCATTGCAAATCATTGCTGTCCTTACCGAACGTCTCCAACAACTCCATCAAGTCGTACATGGGTTAGCTTCAGAACGAGCGATCGTGCGGTTAGCCCAGTTCATTCAAAATGCCGCAATGACTGAGGGAACAGACGAGACCGCAGAGGGATTACAGGTGCGCTCGCGCCTACCCTACTATCAAATTGCTCGCAGCATAGGTATTACCTATGAAGAATGTGTCCGACTGTTTAAGCAAATGGAGGCGATCGTCACCTATTATCGGGGTGGCAAGATTTTGGTATTAGACCGAGCGAAGTTAGAGGCGATTGCTCGAGGTGAATTCGATGTCTAAGCAACGCTTGTTCAATCGGTTTTATCTGCTATCAGTTCGAGCACCGTATGAGGACTCTTAAAGGTTTGCCGCGCTTCTGGTAGCTGGAGTGCTTCCATGGTTCTCACATGTTCGTATTCATCATCGCGGATGTTGACGAATACATCGTAGAGATTGTCTATTTTAGGACGACGAAATCGATGATTGGATGTAAACTGAGTCTCTTCAAACATGTAGAGATCCCCATCACGGTAGTAGTTGATGGCAACCTGAGGAGCGCTTTGAGTTTTTAGCTCCGCTTCATGCATTTTCAAGTGTTCGTCGTAGGTGTGGTAGGCGTGATTTTCAATCAGTTCCATCAAGTAGTAAGCGTATCTGGGAGACAGCATATAGATCGGCACAACTACCCAGTAATAAATCACTCCGATCGAGTGAGCGATCGCGCGATCGCTCCAGTGACGGTTACCGCCTAGAGATTCCATTATTAACAGATGATGCAGTTCGTTCCAAGTTTCAGCAAAGTGAACTTTCAACAAATCTGCTTTGCGCCAAAGTCCCAACGTTTCGTACAGATGCAGCACTGAGAGATAGGAAAAGTAAGGCACACGGGCGATGGTTTCCAAGACATAGAACCGAGCATAGGAACGATTACCATACACAATATCCACGATGAATACGAAGAAACTGACAATCAGTCGAATCAAAAATTTCATACTGTATTCCTCCAAAATCAGAGTATATGACCATTTTTGAATTGGAGCAAAGTGAGTGACTTGTACCCTACTTACGCCAGTAGTTATTAGCAGCAGCAATCGTGGCAAACTCCGTCGCCACGGTCTGTCCAACGGCAATCAGCATCATAGCATCGTTGCCATAAACCTCTCGTAACTGTTTGCGCTTTTCGTCATCTGGCTGAGTCAGTTTGATAATTAGCCGTGCCATGATGACTGCGAGTTGCCGTCCTTCTTCAGGTGTGTCAGTCAGTAGTGAATTATTTGGGATCAATGTAACTTCGGGTGGTGTTACAGTAGATACATGATTTGGAGCAGTTACGTTATCCATGTCAAAATCTCCTCAGTTAGTGTTGTTTTGAATTATTGATAGACAAAAAAGTTATGGAACCGCAGCCTGTAGCAGCCCGTAGCAGATAAATTTTTACTTCATTTGTCTTTGCTCACGGAAATACAATCTTAGGAGCAGCTGCATATCCCAGATACAGGTAAGCAGCCGATCGCAGCACAATTTCGGAGTAGAGAATTTTTTGAATTTCCAGACTGGGAACCCGTTTTGCGGTGAAGTTGTAAGCTACAATTTCTCCTTCCAGGCTGAAGTCGCTATGGGTTAAGTAGTGGTCATAATCGTGCATTCCCTGAAAAATAAACCCATAGATTGGATTGGGATACACGGCAGAATCGTAACTATCAGCAGAAACCCAGAGATGACCTTGTTCAATATCGGCGAACATCTCAAGAGCGTTGGCATAACGCATATAATCTGAAAATTGTAGATTTAAAGGCAATTGGTGGAACTCTTCTGCAAGCCAGTCACAGAGTTGGGTGATGGTTTCATCAGAAATTTCGGCTGGTTTGTTTTCCAGGTAGAGTTTAGCAAGGGTTTCTACTTGGGATGTGGTTGTCTTTGTTTTTGTGAGAATCATACGACTACCGTCATAACCATGAACTACATCTACTCTGACAATTTCTACCAACGATTTCCTTGAGCTAGCTCATGATAGCAAGGGTTGGTCGAGGGTTTTCAATGCCCGTATGCCAATCCAACAACCAAATCCATCTACGATTAGTATAAGAATGGCTGTCACTTGAAAAAGTAGACCCCAACCTTCAAAGGAAACTTGAGACACGTGGTCGGGACTAATTACAATCAAATGATTGTAGATTGCGAAAAGAAGCGATCCAGCTATTGAACAGAGCAAGAGCCAGCTACCAATACGGTATAAAGGTGTCCAAAGTAACACGGCAGCAACGATAGGAATCAGAAAAATCACAATACCCACAAACGAGATCTGAAGGAGAGAGAGGGCAACTGGGATTTCTATATGTGCTAAACCATGCAGTCCATTGACGATCGCGTGTGCGATCGCGATCGCTGTTCCATATTGAGCAATCTTCATCTTTTTCTCCTTGATATTATTAACTAGCACCAGGAACGGCAGTGTTAACCATCCATTCCAAAAGTCGAGGCTGAAAGTTGAGTTCGCGTTTTGCTTTAGCATTCGATGCACCTCGCATTTGAGTACCGTAGTAAACAGCATCTGCACCACCCATTTGTAGCGCCTGTTCCACTAATATCTGAGGTGGTGGAGGTGCATTTAACCAACGGGCAAAGGCTCTGAGCCACTCGCGCACTTCCAAGGGGTGGTCGTCAGTAATCTGATAAATACCAGGATTACCCCGCTCTACTGCCGCAACAGTTGCGAGCGCTGCATCCTCTACATGAATCCACGACCAAACACCTTCACCATTCCCAACAATTGGGAACTGTTGCTGTCGCACCTGTTGAGCAACATCGCCATCAGGGGCAAACCAGGTTCCAAGTCCGTAGAAAAAGCCATAGCGCAAGGCAATTCCTTCTAAGTTAGGTGTTTTGAGGAGACGATACTCGATCTCGTTCACTGTGCGAGCATCTGCTGCAACAGAGGGTGAAGCATCCAAGGATAGCGGTGCTTCTTCGTCTGCCAATCCGATACCAGGAACTGCCCAGAATGCGAGCGACTGTCTCAGATAACGACGCACACCAGATTCTTGGGCTGCTGCTAGCACGTTGGCACCTCCTTCTAAACGAAGACGACGGTTTAATGGTCCTGCTGCACTCATTGACTCACCAGTATAGGTTTTGGGTAGGGAGGTGAGTTGTTCGATGACTATCTCTGGCTGAGCATTCTTAATAGCGGCTTTGATGGCATCCTTATCAAATACATCTGCGAGCGCTGGTTCTATTCCTTGTTCGGCTAGAGTTCTGGCTCTGTCTGTGGAACGGGTCAACGCTACCACATCATATCCTTTGGCAAGCAGTTGCGCGATTAAAGGACGACCGATCGCACCCGTTGCACCTGCAATAAAAATCTTCATCTGCTAACCTCCTGTTAAAGCATAGAAAATATTGACTTTTTATTTAACTTATGTTAAAAGGGCTTTCATAACATCAGTGTCGATGTAAACCTCCAATCTCACAATTTTTTCCTCCTTGACTGTCCAGATGTAAGCAAAGTTACAACTAAACTTTTTTCCAGTTATCTTGGCTACGCCACTCGTTTTGCCGATTGCAACGATGCGCTCGCGCGCTTGAATGTAGTGAGATACCTCGACTTCTGAATCAATTAGCGGCAAAAACTTGGAGAAAAAAACTTTGCCTTCATCAAAGCCACGATAGTGACCGCCTCAGGGGAGTTCTTCAGTTTGGTAGAACTCAACGTTGGGAGACATTAGGGAAAAATAACGAGGAATGTCTTTCTCATGAAGGTAAATGTAAGCCTGCTTGACGATTTCTAGAGAATTCATATACAAGTGTTCCTTATTTTAAGCTGCGATTAATCGAGTCCAGCCACCGTCTACCACCAGTTCTTCACCCAGCACAAATGATGCCTCATCGCTAGCTAAAAATAACACAGCAGAAGCAATCTCTTGCGGTTTTCCAAATCGTTTCATGGGAATTGTTTGCTGAAGATTTGTAGCGACTTGCTCCAACTGTTGTTGAGAAAATCCCAATTTGTTATAAAGGGGAGTTTTAGTAGGACCTGGACTCACGGCATTGACTCGAATACCACGTTCAATCAATTCGGCTGCCAACACCCGAACAAGCGATCGCAATGCCGCTTTGGAGGCAGCATAAATACCTGAATTGGGCATACCCATCTGATTGTTGATTGAGGTATTGAAAACTATGCTGCTGTTTTCTTTCATTAAAGGAACGGCTTTCTGTACGGTAAACAGCGCTCCTTTAAAGTTGATGTCCATCGTTTCGTTAATAAACGCCTCATCTACATCAAGTAATGGACTGAATTTGGTAATTCCAGCATTGACAAACAAAATGTCGAGTCTACCCCATCGTTCTTTGATTTGGGTAAATACTGTGTCCAAATCGTCGAGCGCTCTTGTGTCTGCTCGAATCGCCAAAACCTCTGTACCAAGGGTTTTAGAAGCGCTATCCAATCGCTCTTGGTTTTGACCTGTAATAGCAACTCTAGCTCCTTCCCGCACAAAAAGTTGGGCAGTCGCTAAACCAATTCCAGATGTACCACCAGTAATTAGAGCAACTTTTCCATTCAGTCGAGGCATATTGATGCTCCTTGATAGTTGCAACAAATAAAATCAAAGCTTTTTATCTCTCTATTATGGAATGGGTACAGGCAAAATCAGATTATGCAGTTTTGAAGATTTTTTACGTACATTGTAAAACGTGACTGGCTGCATAAATGAACTACCCCACCTCACCCGTCGGATGGGGAATTCCGCGAAGTTGTTAAAGTTTCGTACAAGCTTGCTGCATTTGAATGTAGTTATTTTTGTACACCTCTAACGCTCCAGACTGCTGACTATCCAATGTACTGTCCCACACCCAGTACTGATAATTGCCATTCCGAAACCTGTAAACTCGACCTCCTTCTGTTGCTTGGCTTGTTCCTCTACCTAAACTCAGATTACCTTTGGAACTAGTTGCTCGATAGAGCAGTTCACCCGAATCATTCTTTTTCCAAACATTGACGTTGTATCCATCTCGGCATTTTAGGCTGAGGATTAAACCAGCCGTAGAATCCGCAGTGGCTCTTAAGGAAAGATTAGCTGTCATACAAGTTGCTAGAGCAAGAAGGAATGTGGAACATTTTAGTAGTGTTTTCATGGTGTTGTAGTCCTGCATAAATTAGACTGAAATTGTTCAATAGAGTCGCTTTGATGAGATCGAAGCAGAGCAGTAACTCTCTGTAAAGTTGTGTTGCAAGCATTTCTTAGCGACTCCAAGTTCATCTGCTTCGATCGTGCAATAACAGTTCAATCGCTTTTATGAGCTAGCTCAAGATTGCAGGAGTTAACTATCGCAATTGTAGCGATCGCTGCATCCTCACTCCGAACATACTCATATTTGTTACACCTATGAGCTAAAAGTTTTATTGAAAACCTATTTTCAATCCAAAACTTAACTGTACATTGATGTATATTGTTTATCTTGATGATGTGAAAATTGACTTCTATATGTCTATGGGTATGAACGAATCAATATTATGCAGCTGGAGCTACGGTTTACACACAAGTCTCTTTAAAGTGCTTTCTCGCGGTTTTGATCCCCCCTATCCCCCCTTAAAAAGGGGAGAAATCTAGAAATTTTGATTTTGCCAAGTATTGCTTAAGTTTTATAACATTGCAAATGATAATACTATTAATTTTGACAAATTTGATATAAACCAGAAACTAAATAAAAATCATGTATAGGGCAATGAGAAATTTAAACTTGTTTAAGTGGTTAAACGTTACCATTACCAGTGGAGTCATTAGCGCTAGCAATTGTGCGTTGTACACATTGTGCAGCAACAAAGCGATCGCTCAGATCGCGCCTGATAGTACTCTACCCAATAATTCTAGTATTCAAATAACTGGCAACACTATCAAAATTGAAGGTGGAACTACTGCTGGAAGCAATTTATTCCACAGCTTTAGTGAGTTTTCTGTTCCCACTGGGAGTACAGCCTATTTTAACAACAGTCTGAATATTCAAAACATTATTAGCCGAGTCACAGGAAAGTCTCTCTCTAATATTGATGGTTTAATCCGAGCCAACGGTACAGCTAACTTGTTCTTGATAAATCCTAATGGCATTATATTTGGTCAAAATACGCGGTTGGATATTGGTGGTTCGTTTGGGGCGACTACAGCTAGTGCAATTAGGTTTGGCGATCGAGGTTTTTTCAGTGCAACGAATCCGAATACTCCACAACTATTGACAATCAATCCAACGGCATTACTATTTAACCAAATTCGTGCCGCATCTATCGAAAATAACTCAGTTGCTCTCTCCGGTTTAAATCCATCTTCTGAGTTTACAGCAACAGGTTTGCGCGTACCAAATGGCAAGAGTTTGCTGTTAGTAGGCGGTGATATCAAAATGGATGGTGGAGGTTTGTATGCTTTTGGTGGGCGAGTCGATTTAGGTGGGTTAGCAAATGCAGGAACAGTTGGGTTGAACTCAGATGGTAATAATCTGAGTTTGAGTTTTCCCGATAGTGTAGAAAGAAGCGATGTTTTCCTTAGTAACGGCTCTGTAGTAAATGTAACTGCTGACAATGGTGGTAGTATCGCGGTTAATGCCCGGAATTTGAAGATGACAGGAGTAAGTCATCTGTATGCAGGTATAGAAAGTGGACTGGGTTCTAATAATAGTAAGGCGGGAAATATTTCAATTAATACCACCGGAGAAATAAACCTGAACGATAGGAGTGAGATTGCTAATCGAGTGCAACTAAAAGCAAATGGACAGGGAGGCGATGTCAATATCAGTGCTAGCAAATTACAATTTTTTGGCGGAGCGCAGGTATATACTACTACATTTGGCTTTGGTAATGGGGGTTCTTTAAGGGTTAATGCCCAAGATGTACAACTAATTGCTAGAAGCGCTGATAATCAGTTTCCCAGTGCTTTGAATACTGCTGCACAGTCAAACTCAACAGGAAATGCAGGAGATTTGATTATTAAAACTAATACTTTGCTTGCGCGAGATGGGGCAGTGGTAAGCGCTAGTACACGTGGTGCGGGCAAGGGAGGTTCTTTGAGGGTTGATGCTCAAGATGTGCAACTGATTGCTAGAAGCACTGATAATCAGTTTCCCAGTGGTTTGTTTGCTACCACAATCTCAACAGGAGATGCAGGAGATTTGACGATTAAAACTAATACCTTACTAGTACGAGATGGGGCAGTGGTAAGTGTTAGTACCCGTGGTGCGGGTAGGGGGGGTTCTTTGAGGGTTGATGCCCAAGACGTTCGACTAATTGGTAAAATATTTAACAATCAGCCTTTCGGTGGTTTGTTTGCTTCCACAAGCTCAACAGGGGATGCAAGAGATTTGATTATCAACACTAATACTTTGCTTTTGCAAGACAGAGCTGCAATAAACGTGTCAAGTCTCGTCGGAATAGGAGCCGCAGGCAATATGACATTAAATGCTCGCTCTATTCGTTTAAATAACAATGCTTTACTCAGTGCCAGTACGCGCAGTACTAAAGTTGACCCAAATAAAGAACAGGCAACAATTAACATTAACTCAAAAGATTTGATCCTAGCTCGCAATAGCAACATTACTACCAACGCCATAGGAGAAAACGTTATCGGCGGCAACATCATCATTAATACCAATGTTTTAGTCGCATTTGCCAATAGCGATATCAGTGCCAATTCTACTGACTTTCGGGGCGGGAATGTGAAAATCAATGCTACGGGGATATTTGGCTCTCAATTTCGTGATGCACCTACTCCAAATAGTGATATCACTGCCACAGGCAAAAATCAGCAGTTGAATGGTACAGTGCAAGTCGATACACCCGATGTAAATCCCAATTCGGGATTGGTAGAATTAGCTGCCGATTTTGTAGATCGCTCTGGTTTAATTGCTCAAGGTTGTCCAGCAAATAAAGGCAGTTCGTTTACCATCACCGGACGCGGTGGTTTGCCACCTCTACCAACCCAAACACTTCGCACTAATCAAACTGCAACTGTTGATTGGGTAACATTGAATCCTCAAGAACAAAAAAGCATAAGTGTAGAGGAGAATTTACATTTAGGGAGGAGCTTACGGCGTAAAAGCAGTGGATTAGAAGTTCGGCAAATCAGCCCTAAGATTATGGAAGCTACTGGTTGGGTCATGAATAAGTCTGGTACAGTGGAGCTAATAGCTTTTGCAC
The DNA here is from genome assembly GCF_045865695.1 of Scytonema hankhaensis NUACC26. Classification (NCBI taxonomy): domain Bacteria; kingdom Bacillati; phylum Cyanobacteriota; class Cyanophyceae; order Nostocales; family Scytonemataceae; genus Scytonema; species Scytonema hankhaensis. Next base: position 18,636 of record NZ_BAACAP010000175.1, on the reverse strand, counting down.
CCACAGTGACTCATACCAATATTTCTACGAACGCGATAGGCGAAGCTCCGATAGAGGCGATCGCCACCTGTAGAAACCCAAGATGGTGAAAGGTTTCTTTTGGATGAAGCTAAAGCGAGTCGTTGCCTCTCAAAAAGTCTTGCAGCATCCTCAACAAAAGGCTTTCGCTCTTGCAATAAATCAAGGACAACATTAGTATCAATGAGAAGTCGCATCACTGGTACTTCTGAGTGAGATAGGTAACATAATCTGCTCCAATATTTTCATTATCTGATGTACCCGAACCTTTTGTAATACCGCGCAACCGGGATAAGTTCCCTTTCTTCGATACCAGGCTCGTTTCTTGTCGTAGCGATTCCATTAGGGTTTGCGTCAGTTGCCAACGTTCGCTAATGGATAATTGGAGTACCTGTTTTTGCAATTCTTACAATGTCATGAATCCTTTCCTGCCTGAATATAAGTTGATTGTTACATTAAAGTTAACTTGTTAGGGTTGTTATTTGTCCTTTATCATTTGCAAGAGTTTCAGGTATCTTTACATTTGGTAACATAGCTGTGTTTTTTCCACTTACCTACTTATTCTATCTTTAAATTATGCATTACCCGATCGCCGCTTGCCCTTAGTAGGAATGAGTACGAGGTTGATTCGGTTACTAACCCCCGAATAGAATTTGGTGGTTTCTACACTCCCGGAGGTTTTTAGATGACAAAAAGATTTCGTTTTTTCCTTATAGTACAGAGCTTTCTAAAAAATATTATCGTAACCTGCAAAAGTCGCTTTTATTCTAAAAAGTGGTTAAGAAGAATTACAATCGCTGTTTTAACTGCCTTATTAAGCGTTTGGGGAATTTCAATTCCTGCCTTTTCTGAATTAGCCCAAACCAGCACAAATCCTCAACTGTTGGTTGAACGAGGTCAAAAACTCTACGAAACTGGACAGTTATCTGAAGCAGTCACAGTTTTACAACAAGCAACAGATGCTTTTAATCTGCAAAAAGACTCTTTAGGAAAGGCGATCGCACTCAGCAATCTTTCGTTAGTCTTTAAGCAACTTGGACAGTGGAAAAAAGCAGAATCTGCAATTACACAAAGCTTGAATATCCTAAATAACTCAAAACTCAAAACTCAGAAATCTGCACAAATTTTGGCACAAACCCTAGATATTCAAGGAAATCTGCAATTAGAACTCGGTAGAACTGAAGAAGCTTTAGATTTATGGAAGCAATCTGCTAATACCTATGCTCGAGCAGGTGATGAAGTGGGTATAATCCGCAGTTTGATTAACCAAAGCATGGCACAGCAAGCTTTGGGGCTTTATCGACAAGCTCGCACAACCTTAGAAGAGTTGCAACCACGTCTGAAACAACAACCAGACTCGCTCCTGAAAGCGACTGCTTTACGTAGCTTCGGCGATGTTCTGCAACTAGTGGGCGATTTAGAACTATCTTTCAAAGTTTTACAACAAAGCCGAGACATCGCCAAAAAATTACAATCTCCTTCAGAAATCAGTGCTACGTCGCTGAGTTTAGGTAATACCTCTTTGGCTTTAGGTAACGGACAAATTTCGCAGCAAGACAGTACTAGTTTTGCAAACTATACTCCTTTACATTGTGTAAACAGACCTGTCTCTACAGAATCTGTCGAATTTTACCAACAAGCAACGCAATTTTATGAAGAGGCTGTCACCACAGCGACCTCACCAATTTTGCAAATTCAAGCCCAACTCAATCATTTAAGTGTATTGTTGAACCTTCAGCAATGGTCACAAGCCAAGCAATTGTCTTCTGAAATTCAGGTAAAGCTGACTAAAATACCCGCAAGCCACACAGCAAATGATGCACAAATTCATTTTGCTCAGAACTTAGTGTGCTTGAAACAAGCTACCAACGCAAATATTCCTTCGTGGAAAGAAATTGCTGAAATTTTAGCGACATCTGTACAGCAAGCTCAAAGCATGGACGATGGACGTTCAGTCGCTTATGCTTTAGGTGCATTGGGTGGATTATATTTAGAAACCCAAGACTTAGTTAATGCTCAAAAACTGACCGAGCAAGCTATATTACAAGCTCAAGCGATTAAAGCAGGGGATATAGCTTATTTGTGGCAATGGCAACTAGGATACATACTGAGAATAAAAAGAGATATAAGAGGAGCGATCGCTTCTTACACTGAAGCAGTAAATACTCTCAAATATGTACGTAATGACTTAATTGCTCTTAATCCAGATATCCAGTTTTCCTTTCGGGACAATATAGAACCCGTTTACCGACAATTAATTGATTTACTTTTACAACCTTCATCGACAGCCAGTACAAAAGAAAGCATTAGTCAAAAAAATTTAAAGCAAGCTCGTGGCATACTTGAAACACTGCAACTTGCTGAGCTAGAAAACTTCTTCCGAGAAGCTTGTTTAAAACCGGTACCCGAACAAATTGATGAGGTTGTTGACAAAACGGATGCGACAGCAGCAGTAATTTATCCCATGATTTTAGCAAACCATCTAGATATTATTCTCAAGTTACCAAATCAAGCTGAACTATTTCATTACACAATTAATAAAAAACCAACAGAGGTTAAAAGTATTTTAGAAAAATTACAACAATATTTAAGACAACCAGACCGGATAAACGATGTCAATAAGTTATCTCAACAGGTTTATAGCTGGCTAATCCAACCGTTAGAATCTGAATTAGAAAGAAAGAATGTCAAAACACTAGTATTCGTATTAGATGGTGAATTACGAAATATTCCAATGGCTGTTTTGTATGATGACAAACATCAACAATATTTAATTCAAAAATATGCTATATCCTTAGCTCCAGGTTTACAATTACTTGAGCCAAAATCTTTACAGACAGTCCAACTAAATGGATTAATTGCCGGAGTAAGCGAGCAACGTAAAATTGAAGGATATTCATTTGCTCCACTAAAAAATGTCAAAGTAGAGTTACAACGAATTCGGTCGATTATACCGAAAAATTCTGAACTGCTCGATCGAACATTTACCAAAATCAATTTACAGAATCAGATTAAAAAAGTACCATATACAGTAGTTCACATAGCAACTCATGGTGAATTTAGTTCTAATCCGGATAAAACATTTATCTTAACCTGGGAGCAGCTCTTAAAAGCCAAGGAATTTGATAATTTAATTCGGCTCAGCGAACAAAGAGAATCTAGGGCTATTGAATTACTTGTCCTAAGTGCTTGTGAAACTGCTCAAGGAGACAAACGAGCTACTCTAGGGCTTGCTGGCATAGCAGTACGTGCGGGTGCTCGCAGTACACTGGCAACTTTATGGGCGGTAGATGATGAATCTACTGCTCAATTGATGAGTCAATTTTATCAAGAACTAGAACAGGGCAAAGTCACTAAAGCTGAAGCTCTCCGTCGCGCTCAACTTAAGCTGTTGACTGATTACGAAATTCCCTATTTATGGGCACCATATATTTTAGTTGGCAATTGGTTGTAAAGGGAACTGGGGATGGGGGATTAGGGATTGGGCTAATATCATGTCCGGTTAAACAATTATGATTTACCTATCCCTCAAAAAACATCACTCTCCTTGTTGAGCCATACTTACTGCTTTGCTTCGCGCTTCTATAATTTGACCGATCTCGCGCCCCAAGCTTGGTTGACGTTCAATCATCGTATTTACAGCATCTGAGTAAATAACAAGAACTTGCAAATCGTCAACGGCGGCAATTGAAACCGGACTTGGTTCTCCAGTAAACAGTGCCATCTCGCCAAAGAACTCACCACGCAATATAGTCATTACTTCCTTTTCCTTGCCAAACTTATTCGTGACGGTGACTAGAGCCTGACCCGTAATGATAATGTACAAAGCATTACCAGGCTCGCCCTGTCGGATGACTTTCTCGCCAGCACCAAACTGCTGTAAAATAGTACCCTTAACTAAGTCATCCAAATTTTTCTGCTCGCGAGCTAAAGGCATAAATCCGGGAATTGAGTGCAAGTGGCTTAACTTACTTGACGCACTATCTGCTGATTTAGCAGCTTCCACAGCAAACTCATATCGGTAGCGATAGAGCGTCAGGTTGTTTCGCTGTGCTGCGTACCAAATTCGCGTCATAAATCTATCAATTATTTGCTCCACATCCTCAAAGTTCTCGATAAAGAACTCTACCTCATAAATAATTGCCGTTTCATCATAAGATGTAGTTTTGCTCTCCGGTTCGGGTTCTGCTAATATGCCCTGTGTAGCTAACGCTGTACTTTGTAATACTTGCTTAACGAGGTTGGGAGGGCTATCGTAGGAAAAGCCAACATTGATGCGTTGGTTGTAAATACGTTCTGGTTGGCTGTAATTATGGATGATTTCTTTTCCAATGAACTGATGGGGAACGACAATCACCTGGCGCTGGAGAGTTAGCAGACGAACAGATCGCCAATTGATATCAATGACTTGTCCTTCGATCGCCTTATCTTCACTATTCCCAACGCGCAACCAATCACCCACGCTGAAGGGACGTTCGAGAAGAAGCGCAATGCCAGACATGATGCTACCCAATGTGTCCTGAAGTGCCAAACCGATTACAATTGAGCTAACACCCAATCCCGTAGCAAGACCTGCCAAATCAGCACCCCACACTGCTGCTAGCACGATCGCGCTACCTACAAGCACCAAAAACAACCGAGAAAGGTCGATCAGCAGTTTGGGCATCCTTGCTCGCCATGTATTTGCCTCTGCTTCTTCAAACAAAATCACATTAAACAGAGACAGAGATGCATAGATAACAGATATCCAAAACAGGGTTTCGACGAGCTTTGCAAAATTCCCGTTAACGTCAAGTTTTAGGACATTCCTGACTAAAAGCATCAGTATTAAAACGGGTAGGACGAGGTTTTTCACAACTCGCAGGGTAGCGGCTAGCGGTCTACCGCGTCTTTGTAGGTGATAAATAACCTCTCCTAGTAATACGACCAGGAGTGGGAACCCCAATCCGACAATTACCGCCCAGGTATACCAGTTGTTTGAAAGGCTTAAATTATTCATAGACTTCTGACTCTCGAACACTTACTGGTTTCTGAGAATTTTTGAGTTGCCAAGCCACTAGCTTTTCTTTTCCAGGTTCTTGAATTTCACCAAAGATCTCAAAATCGTAGAGATCCTGTAGGCGATCGCAGATGTTTTGGGAAACGAAGATTGTTCCTGGCGGACAAGCCGACTTCAACCTATTGGCAATATTAACGGTATCGCCCCAAACATCGTAGAGCAATTTATTTTTGCCAATTACGCCAGCAACCACATCTCCGGAATTGATGCCAAGCCGCAACTCCAGATGCAAGCCTTTTTCATAATTAAATCGGCGGACAAACGATAGCATTTCCAAAGCAAAATCTACCGTGCGTTTGTCATGATCCAGACGCGGTACAGTCAGCCCGCATACAGCCATGTAACCGTCACCAATAGTTTTAATCTTCTCCAAACCGTATTTCTCTGTCATTTCATCGAAGCCAGTGACCAGTTCATTCAGCACGCCAACAACCTCTTGAGGGGACATTGTTTGAGTGAGCTTGGTGAATCGCTCAAGGTCAGAAAACAAGACCGAGACATTAGAAATTTGATCGGCAATTTCTCTATCGCCCTGTTTGAGGCGATTGGCTATAGCAGGACTAAATATATTTAAGATTAATGCTTCATTTTCACGATTTTTCTGTTCGATAAGTTGAGTTTCGGCGCGAAGGCTGTCTATCGTTTGGTTAAATGATTTAGCCAACTCTCCAAATTCATCTTGCGAACCCGATTTTACAACCGCGTCAACATCTCCAGCCTTCACTTTGCGGGCGCTTTTGATTAAAGTATTGATGGGTTTGACAAAGATTGCGGTCAGCCACATAGCAACAAGCGTAATTAGAGCGATGATTAAAGTAGCCCCAATCAAAACTGTTTTTTCAAACGAGCGAATTGGGGCATAAGCCTCAGAAACATCTATCTCCGCCAAAATAACCCACCTTAAGCCATCAATATCTAGAGGAGCATAAGAACTCAAAACCGGAATATTACGATAATCGTCAATTACCTGCGTACCCTGTTTTCCAAACAACGCTTCCTGTACTGCTTTTGTTTGTACGCTCTGTAGGAGGATTGTAGTATGAAACTCTGTGATTTTCTTGATAGTTTTTTCATCAGTACCGATAGAGCGTAGAGTTTTTACATGACCTTTTGGGTCTTCAATCTGGAAACGAGAAGCAGATCGCATTAAATAATCCGGTCCCACCAAATAAGTTTCTCCTGAATCTCCCAGACCATTTTGTTTCCAATTTTTGTTACCAGTCATCACGTTGTTAATTTTGTCAACGGGAAGTTGGAATGCCAAAATACCGATGAATTGGGAGTCTTTAAAGATTGGGGTAGCAAGAAAAGCTGCAGGCGCACCATAGGAAGGGCTGTACGGTTTAAAATCTACTATTTTCACATAGCCCTTTCCCTTTGCCTGTCGTGCGGCGACAATCGCTTCTGCTAGGTTGCTCTCCTTGTAGGGACCGTTGGTAAAGTTTGTGGTAAAATCAGTTTCTTTAAAAACCGTGTAGACAGCAGTCCCTTCAGGATCGAGCAAAAACATATCGTAGTAACCATATTTTTCCACTATATTTCGGAAAATGGGGTGGTAGCGGGCGTGAACGCGGCTGTAAGAGCTGGGATCGCCCGGATTGTTAAGAAGAAGTTTCTTACCAACGGTATTGGGGTTAGCGGCGGTGTAGTAGTACTGTAGGTAACGAGCAGCAGGTGTTTTGGGCGTGTAAGTTGCAAGAACGGGCGAACCCTCGTGAGTCCGCGCCAGTCTGGTTAGGAATGTTGTCCGGTAGTAGGTATCAATTTTTTTGTCAAAATCTGCTGGTATTGTTGATTTTTCAAGTTCGCGGTAAGCTGTGTTAAACTCCTGCATGGCGGCGACGACGGTCAGGTCTTCGCTTAGGGTTTGGCTGTGATTGTAAAGGTTTTCAAAATAATCTTCGATTTGATACGTTTTGGCAGAGCGAAGGCTGGTAAGTTGGTTGAATACTTTTTCGGTCAGAATAGATTTACCAGCTCTAGAGCATATAAAGGTGCTGGCGAGCATAGCGCATAGGCTGACTACCAGCAACATGACTATGAGTTTTGTCTTTATACTTAAGTGCTTAAGTAATTGCATATAAGTTTTTCTGATATTCTTTGCCTTATTTCTGGAGTTTAGACATCTTACCAGAATAGTGCCCGTGATTTTTCCATTGCCATCATAGGTGAGTATACCAGTTTGGGCAAACGGGGCTGTGTTATTCAAATACCCTGCACTTTGAGCTTCATATGCTCCATATAGACTTCTATTTGAGCATATTTTTTCTGCTTTTGCTTGTTGGGTATTCACAACAACTGAAGTGCTAAATGCTGAGAGAATGCAAAGCGTTAACGTTACACAATTACGACGAATTGTCATCTTACAATTTACGCTTTTCAGCGTAATAATAATTTTGTTTACTCTATAAGATGTCTCAAACAACACAACCTTGTTAGATAAAGTTTGGTTAAAGATTTAACCTACTTTTTCTTGCGCTTTCTCAACTGCTACGATCGCAGGAAGCGATCGCACTGGAGTTGTCCATACCACAAAAACACCAACGACTCCTGTAAGGATAATTGCTCGAATTTTATAACGCCACACTTGTTATATTCTACCAATTTTATATTTTAGATTTTGGATTGAAAAAGTTTATCTATACTTGATTGAGTCTAACTATCTGTCGTTTTAAATAAGTAATTCAGCACAATTAAAGTTAACTATTGAGGCTCGTCATTAGTTATTCGTCATTGGTAAGGATTTCACGTGGATTTGTCTGCTTGTAATGTATTTTGTTTTACTTGTGACTAGCTACTTAAAAGAAAGGAGGAACAATGGAGATTGAGCTATAAATTGCGAGTTATTGAACTTGGAGCGGACAGAATTTTTATAAACAGGACTTAAGTCCTGGTAAATTCTGTCCGTTACATCAGATCTTGGCGCTCGCCACTTATGCTCCCACTGGGGATGCAGTCGCAGAAACAACGTTAAGATTAGCAACTAACCCATAGGTTGATACATAATCTTCTAATTCTACTAAATCAATCGTGCCATTTTTATCGGTGTCAAGAGTGGCAAAAAGATAATCAGTGACGTACCTTCTGACATCTTCAGGGGAGCGTTCGCCTGTTGTCATATCTTCTATTCGACCTAAAAGCTCCATAATCTCGTCCTTATCGAGTGCATTGCTGGCATCTGTGTCCAACTGATGAAAAAGTTTTCTTACATCTTCTGTATTCATTCTTGAAGAACGCAGTGTTTCTCGCAATAATTCATTCCCAAATGAATTCATAAACAATATCTGCTCGACGAGTGGTATGCAGAAGAACCCCAGTGCTGCCCAAAAGATTGCGTATCTTACAGCTTCCGGATTGGCCGTTGCACTCACTCCCAGGAAAAGAGCCGCCCAAAGGAAAAAGTTGGGGTTCACAAGCAGGATATAAGCATCCCGAGCTTCTGCCTTGAAAAGCTTACCTTTTGACAATACTGAAGTTAATACGGCAAAGACGCGGATTAAGACAAAGACGATTGTTGCCACTGCTAGTTGTTGCAAACAGGCTAGCGAGCGCGTTGCTTAAAATTCTTGTATAACGCCGCGCCATACATTCTTTTTCACGCCTAGGTCTAATGCATTTGGTGTATTTGTCTGCTCGGTCAATTTTCGAGCGGTTTTAAGTTATTTTGAGCTTCTCCAAGGTGGGTTTGGAGTTGCACCGGATAATAGGAGAATTGATGAATCTGCTCTTTCTCCAGTAAAGTCAGTATCGCTAGGTTGAGTTTTTCGATAGTCTCAAAGTATAATTGAGGACTACCATTAGTATTAGCAAAAACCCGAATTTTAATCACACGAGAATTTTGATTGATTTCGCTAAAGTAAATAAAAAACTTTTCAGTCAATATATCAATTGACTTCGGAATTTCTCGAAGTTCGATACAAATTTTTTCGGTTTTTTCTGCTGAAATACCATCAATTTTTAGGGTTAAGTTAATTCCTATTGAATTGTCATTTCCGAGCGCTTGGAACTGATTTTCAATGGCTCCATTAATCATTTTGGAATTGGGCACTTTTTGGATAGTGTTTCTGGTTAGTATACGAAGGGTTGTACTTCTTAGTCCAATTTGTTCCACTTTAATTAAACCCTCTACTCCATGCATTGTCACTTGGTCACCGGGTCGAAACAGATTATCTACGTAGATAATGATGGTACAACACAAGTCATAGATCAGGTCTTTCAATAACAAACCTATAGCAACACCCGCTCCACCAAGCAACCCGATGAGTGCGCCTGCTGATGCACCCAAAAATACCTCGCTGCCTTTAAGTAAGATAATAGCGATCGCCAACACTTGAAACAATTTCGGCAGATACGGCACGAGCAAATCGTCTAACTCGGTTTCACTTTTGAGCGCCCATTGTTTCAGCACCTCTCCCAACACAGGGGCGGCACGGTAAACTATAAAGGCGAAAATAGCGCTCGCACCAAACCTGAGAATCCCTTCTATTTTTTCGTTCAATTCTGGGCTGAAATTTTCTGCCAGAATTAGCTGCACTATCCAGAGTCCACCGATAATAATCAGCCAGTTTAAAGGTTGCTTGATAATCTCGACCATCTCATCGTCAAAAGTGGTCTGCGTTTTGCTAGTTAAACGCTCAATTCTCCGAATAATAATTTCGGAGAAAACTTGTTTTAACGCTAGGGTAAGTGTAAGGACAATGACTATAAAAACGATTTTGAACAGCGGTATCGGTGTGTTGATGATAGAGATATCTGCACTAAAAATGAGTTTCCAAAAATCAGAACCAGTAAGAACTGCTATAAATGATATGGTAAAATTTTTCATTTTTACTTAATTTGATACTTACACAGCGTTGTACTCTCTTTTGTTTCAACTACCCCGAATTACTGATTAAAAATCGGGGTGAGAAACTCTTCAACTCGAACGCAAAACAAAGCTATTGTTTAGCGGTTGCACGGGTCTGGCATCAATTGATATTACGTTGGCAAATTGCTGGATTTGGTTTTGCGAGATTTCAATAGGCTGCTGCATCACAATCCAGGTAACTCCTTGGGAGCAGGGTGGTGTCGTCAGAGAGCCAAAGTAACGGCAAACCTTTAGGTCTTTTGATAAAAGTTGCTCTGCGTTTACCTTCACTGGACATCTCCACAAATCCCACTTTAGAGGATGTTTGAAAAGTTTTTAAGCAGTTTTGCAAGAGACAAAACCGGGGTGGGGTTGGTGGGGGATTTATAAGTAATTAAGCGAACTTGATATTAGGTGACTTTTCAAGAAACATACTGATAGTAAACAATTGAGTATTCTTTGTCAAATGCATGATATAAATAATATGTATGAATCAAATAAATTTATCCCAACTCGACCTTAATCTTCAAGTGGTGTTATATGCCTTCACGACTTGCTCCGGTTCGTTGCGATCTGGAAATGCGTCCCAGATCGGTTGCAGGGCAGCATTGTGTTGTCCCTGCTTCAATAACACTCCAATCACCGCTAGCGAACCAGCATCACTGCGGTGTACTAGATGCAGTTCCATGTCAAATAATTTTTTATCAATCGTGTGTTCGCTAGGGTCGTGGAAGTGGAATTGCACCAGGTTAAAGGTCTGACCATCCACCTTAATTGAGCTTCCCGATTCATAGTTGACTTGGATGGTATGACCGTTATTGACGATGCGTAAAGGACTCTCCTTAGAATCAATTTCAATCGGTGATAGTTCCGCTGCGATCGCTCGTTGTAAATCAATTGGCGATTGTTGGAGTCCCGTTTTGCACAGTTGAAATTCGGGAGACAGGTTCCCCCAATTCTGGGAGCCGCTTTCTCCTATATAGCCCCACTTAACTTCGTGTCCAACAGAAGCAGACACTCTTGATGGGAAACTAACACCTAACATAGTTTCCAACGCTCCAAATCCAAAGAGTTTAAGTAAGGTTCGTCTTTCCATTATTTTTAACCATTAGTTCTAAACAGCATTTTCTGGATAAGGAGCGTGGGTAAGTGCAACACAACCGTTTTGACTGCCCCGACTGTTTTTCAGAAATCTTGGCATTATTATAACTCTGACCTTTTTCTTTATTGTTGTAAAAGGTTTTTACCTCACTTTTCCTACTTTTCCTACTTTTCCTGACCTTTTAATCTACAGGGGTTTCTGAAACTGTGCTTCTCAGTTGCTCGCAGACCAGATGCTCAGGATGGGGATTCCTTGTTAAAGGAGTAGAAAACGCTCTCGAAACTATCTCAAAACTCTTACAGATTCACTAGCCAGAAATTCTTGGAAAACCTGTACTTTTGACGAAAGATTGCGTTTTGAACAACGTAAACCCAAGCGAGACACCGCTGGGTATGAATCACAGTCATTGACTTTTTGATAATAATAATTGCAATATACAATTATGAGCAGTTATACCGTTTTCCAAAAACCTTAATACGAATAAAAACCTGTAGAGACGAGATTAACTCTTGTCTCTACAAATTTCATATGTATCACTGTTAATGGGAAATGGTATTAGCGATATGGGTTGTAATTTTTGACTCTTTCACCTTTTGTATTCACAATAGTACCGGGGTCAGTTTGAGTGAAACTGAACTTGTTACCGTCATCGTAGACTACACCGCTATAATTAGCAGTCGTTCCATCGGTTCTCTGAAAGGATAGAGTAAAACTACAATCACTATTCACTTGGTATGTGCCTTGAGTGGGAAGATTAGTTGTCACCTGACCTGCAACACTTCTTACCAGAATAGTGCCCGTGATTTTTCCATTGCCATCATAAGTGAGTAAACCCTGAAGGGCATACGGGTCGGTGTTATTTATATACCCTGCACTTTGAGCTTCATATGCTCCATATAGACTTCTATTTGAGCATATTTTTTCTGCTTTTGCTTGTTGGGTATTCACAACAACTGAAGTGCTAAATGCTGAGAGAATGCAAAGCGTTAACGTTACACAATTACGACGAATTGTCATCTTACAATTTACGCTTTTCAGCGTAATAATTTTGTTTACTCTATAAGATGTATCAAACAACACGACCTTGTTAGATAAAGTTTGGTTAAATCTTTAACCTACTTTTTCTTGTACTTTCTCAACTGCTGCGATCGCAGGAAGCGATCGCACTGGAGTTGTCCATACCACAAAAACACAAACGACTCCTGTAAGGATAATGGCTCGAATTTTATAACGCCACACTTGTTATATTCTACAAATTTTAGATTTTGGATTAAAAAAGCCTTATCTAGATTTGATTTAGTCTAAACACCAGTACTTGAACCACTACAGAAAATTTTGTTAGATGTCGAGCAATTAATTCAACCAACAGTTTTCGATCTGAAAACAGTACAAGGTACAATCCACATAGCGGCATCAGATTACGCAACTGTTGTGATTCTGCCAAAGGTGCTCAAGCTTATTTGTGACAATGCACCCTATCTGAATCTGGAGTGTCATCATTGGCGTTCTGACACACTAGATAACTTACGGAATGGCGCGATCGATCTAGGTTTAGGAGTTCTAAATTTAACAGAAACTTCAGAGTTTAGGTGCCAAGAGTTATTTGTAGAAGATTTCGTGTCTGTTGTTCGGGCTAATCATCCCATCCTAAAAACGGATTTCACTGTTGAATCTGACGTTGCTTGGTCACACGCCTTAATTACAATCACAAACTCGCCTGTAAACGCAATCCCCAAATCACCTACAAGCCATGTGGATACTTTGTTGTCAGGCTTAGGTGTGAAGCGTCGGGTAATGTTGAAGTTACCGCATTTCCTCGCGGCTCCTATAATTGTCGCTCAAAGCGAGCTCATTTTAACATTACCTCGTCGAATTGCAATGCTGTTTGCTAACTATACAAACCTTACTCTTCTCGAACCACCGCTCGAACTTGGTACGTACAATTACACACAGGTTTGGCATGAGCGTTCCCATAACGACCAAAGACACATTTGGTTACGTGAACTCATTGCTTCCCAAACCCAGTACCTCTAAGAGAGTGTATCATCAAAGCTTCCGATTTCGATGCCGAGAAAGAAGCTTGAGAACCTAAAATCGATTTCATGCATACAAAACATTTATACTATGCATTTGACAAATAACAATAAATTATTTACTATCAGTATGTTTCTTAAACATTTAATAATTTATGAGTAAAACTCACTTCTTGGCGACGGCTAAGTCGCTCACGAAACTGTGTTATTTAGCGGTAGATATCAAACATAGCATATCGTTTGACTATACCTTTGCTACTTTTATCTCTTTTTCAGTCGGTCAAAAAAATTCAGTGTTAACACTAGACTTGTAGTTTAAATAAATGCTAATTTTCTTGCCATAAGATTCAAAGCAGCAATAAAAAGTAAGTAGAAAAGCTAACAATGATAAGTCTACTTACACGGACTAAGATTTCATAATTATATGCAACATAATTTTGTATTTTAACTCACTCAGATCGAAGCAAGGGTTATGAGAGTTGGAGTGATGTACTATGCCTGCAATCACTGCGATAGTGTGTTCCATTTCCTGAGCTATTAGCATTAGTTATGCAAGAGGTTGTTACTGCTAATCAAAGGGTGCAACTAGAAGCACTCACGGCAGATACATTCTTAAGCTTAGGGTTAGTCCAACTAAATGGATATCTTGTCAAACCCAGTTGCGAGTTGTATCGTCTCTATTTTCGCTCATAACTTGTTGAAATAGCTTAGCGCAATCGAATGAAATAAATAATCTCTATGCATGAAATAAATTTGTTGCAACTCGATCTTAATCTTCTCCTGGTGTTACGTGCTTTGCTCAAAGAGCGTAACGTCACCAATGCTGGAGAAAGAATTGGTTTGAGTCAATCAGCAACTTCTCATGCCTTGGGGCGATTACGCGAAGTATTCAACGATCCACTGTTTGTGAGATCTACAAAAGGCATGATGCCTACACCACGCGCTCTTGAGTTACTCGAACCACTAGAGAAAATTTTGCTAGATATTGAGCAATTGATTCAACCAAGTGTGTTTGAATCGAAAACAGCACAAGGCACAATCCACTTAGCGGCATCAGATTACTCAATCGTTGTGGTTCTGCCAAAGGTTCTCAAGCTTATTTGTGATAATGCACCCCATTTGAATCTGGAGTGTCATCATTGGAGTTCTGACATCTTAGATAACTTACGAAATGGCGCGATCGATCTAGGCTTAGGAGTTCTAAATTTACCCCAACCCTCAGAGTTGAGGTTCCAAAAGTTATTTGTCGAAGATTTAGTATCTGTGGTTCGCTCTGACCATCCGATCGCTCAAACAGATCTAACAATTGAGTCTTTCGTTGCTTGGCCACATGCCTCAATCACCATCCCGAACTCGCCTACAAGCCCGATCATGCATTCGCCGCTTAAACATGTTGATAATGCATTGTCAAGTTTAGGTGTGAAGCGTCGGGTAATGTTGAAGTTACCGCATTTTCTTGCGGCTCCTATGATTGTCTCTCAGAGCGATCTCATTCTGACATTACCTCGTCGAATTGCCATGCTCTATGCTCAGTATACAAACCTTACTCTGCTTGAACCACCGATTGAACTTGGTCAGTACGACTATATGCAGTTTTGGCATGAGCGTCTCGATTACGACCAAAGGCACATATGGCTGCGCGAACTCATAGCTTCCCAAACCCACGAGATTTGAACAAATTAATCTACAGGGGTTTCTGAAACCGTGCTTCCCAGTCGATGCACAGACCTTTCCGAAACGACATGGAGAATTTTGCCGTTACTATCCTCTTCTTGTGCTACTTCCATACTTTTGGGGATAGCAGCAAGTTGGATACCCTCTTTGTCGAACCGTTCCTGAATCATGCGGATAACGTCTGAGTTGACTGTCCAAAAATCCTCTTTCTTCACCCACCCATTGGCTTTTACACTGATATAGTAGTCTTCGATGCTCCACACTTGGGTTCTGGGGGCGGGATCTGCCAAAACTTTGGGATGCAATTTAAGAATTTCTACGAGCAATTGCTCCACCTTAGCCAGGTTTTCGTCAAAGCCAATCCGGAGCCAATGTGTAAATTGGCGAGTTTGACCGTAACTCAAGTTTTCAATCGTGTCGCTCCAAATCGTGTTCTTGGGAACGGTAAATATCTGACCGTCAAGACCTTTAATTCGCGTGTTAGCTAAGGTGATGGACTCTACCCATCCCCAGAGTTCGCCAAGTTTGACTTCATCACCGACATCGAAGGGCTTGTAAGCCATGATCATCAAACCGCTCGCTAAGTTACCCAAGTTGCTTTGCAGGGCGAAGGCTAAAATGAAACTCACACCTCCAACCAGAGCTAAAACCGGACTGAGGCTGACTTCCAGTGCTGTTAGAGCGAGTAGAAACCCAACAACAACTCCGCCGCGCTTGACAAGCATGACGATAAATTGACGCATTATTCTCGATAAGCCACTGAATAAAGCAAGCAGTCGGTAGAGGATCGCGCCCAAGATTTGAGAGACAACGATCGAGACAATGATAATCCCGACAAATTTCCCCGTGTTACCCGCCCAGCGAAGACCACCTTCTTCAGCTTTCACCCAACTCAGAAGCCGCACACCCAAACCTTCTGTATCTTTAGTATCAACATCAATACTCATAACTCCTTGAATATACTGACGGTAGGATTTGGGATTGCCACCTTTTTTCTCCAGTTCATCCAAGATGACGTTAAAGCGATCGTTGATTGCTGTGAGCTGGGATTGGAGTTCGGTAACGGTTACTACGAGTTGGTTCTTTGCCTTTGACTCCGCATCGGCACTCTTTTGCAAATTTTCGGTTGTTTTTTTAAGTTCCTGTTGTTTTTGTTGAAGGTTCTGTTGGGTATTAACAACCCCCGGTGAACCAGCAACTTTCTCTTCCCCATTGTTTTTAATTTCGGTGTTTTCGAGAGTGGCTGTGGCTCGAGCGAGAGTTTTAGACGATTGCTCGGAAGATGACTGGGTTGCTTTATCTCCCCCTATTTCTTTGAGGAGTTGTTTGAGGGCTTCGTGCGCTTTTTCGAGCTGCTGGGTGACTTGGTTGTATTCCAATGAATCGGGTTTGGCACCTTTTTGAGCTTCTTGCGCTTTCTCAACTGCTGCGATCGCTGCTTCTAGTTTTTCGATTTTTGTAGTCACCACTTGGTAAGCTGAAGAGCCAGCAACCGTCTTATCTCGATCTGCCTTTGTTCGATCGAGAAGTTGTCTAGCAGTTTCTATGTCACCAGTTTTTGTAGCCTTTTCCAGCGCTTTACGCGATGTCTCGTCTTGTTTTAATTCTGCATTGGTTGTTTTCGCTTTCTCGACAGCTTCCTGGGCTTTTTTCAGGTTTTCTTTCGCTTCTTCTACCTTTTTTGTCGCTTCTTTATATTTCGGCGCATCAGGAGCTGCACCCTTTTGAGCTTTCTGGGCTTCTTCGAGAGCAAGTTTTGCTTTTTCTAAGGCATCAGCACCTTCTTGCTGTTTGCTAATGGCTTGATTTTGACGCTTAATGGTGACTTCAGCCTCGCTGATTTCTTTGGCTTTTTTTTGGAGCACCAGCATCCACGCAGCTGCTTCGTTTCGGAGTTCTTCCAAGGTAAGCGGCTTAACGAGGATTTTCAGTTCATCAACGGGAATATTAAGGTCTTCAGTAGTCGTTGCTGCTTTGGGGTCTCCTGGTTTCTCTGGTTGAACTTGTTCAACCTTTTCAGCTTTGTCATCTGCTTGTTCTTGCTCCTGCGATCGCACTGGAGCAGTCCACAACACAAAAACACAAACGACTCCTGTAAGGACAATTGCTCGAATTTTATAACGCCACACTTGTTATGTTCTCCCAATTTTAGATTTTAAATTTTAGATTTTAGATTTTGGATTGAAAAAGCCTTATCTAGACTTGATTTAGTCTAACTAAGTAAGTGGGCACAAATAATCATTACTTGTTCGTAGTCGCGCTTTAGCGAAGACAGCGCAACTACGAACCGAATACAGATATTTTATATTTCGTTACAGAGTTCTGTTTTTTTGCCCACTTATTTATTTATCGCATTCTTTGTTTCAATTGGTATAAGTTTTTAAAAGAACAATTGACGAACAATGAAGAAACTAAATCTATAAATTGCGAGTTATTGAACTTGGTTCCGATAAAACTTTTGTAAATTCTGTCAAAGCCATTAATATTAACTTTTGGCGCTCGCCACTTATGCTCCCACTGCGGATGCAGTAGCAGAAACAACGTTAAGGTTAGCGACTAACCCGTAGGTTGATACATACTCTTCTAACTCTTGTAAATCAACTGTACCATTTTTATCGGCGTCAAGAATATTGAAAAGATAATCAGTTACGTACTTCCTGACTTCTTCAGAGGAGCGTTCGCCTGTAGTCATATCTTCTATTCGACCTAAAAGCTCCATAATTTCGTCTCTATCGAGTGCATTGCTTCCATCCAGATCCAATTGCTGGAAAAGCTTTTTGACATCTTCTGTATTCATTCTTGAAGAACGCAGTGTTTCTCGCAATAATTCATTCCCAAATGAATTCATAAACAATATCTGCTCGACGAGTGGTATACAGAAGAAACCTAATGCTGCCCAAAAAATTGCATATTTTACAGCTTCGGGATTTACAGTTGCACTAACTCCAAGGAAAAGAGCTGCCCAAAGGAAAAAGTTGGGATTCACAAGCAGGATATAAGCATCCCGAGCTTCTGCCTTGAAAAGCTTACCTTTTGACAATACTGAAGTTAATACAGCAAAGACGCGGATTAAGACAAAGACGATTGTTGCCACTGCTAGTTGTTGCAGACAGGCTAGCGAGCGCGTTGTATCCGTTGAGGAAAATAAGTCGCTTAAGAATGTTGATGGAGTAAACTGAAACCCAGTTGCCAAAGCCATAAATGCGACAGCTAGCACTCCAATAAATTTCCAGTTCTTACTGTGGTGATTTGATTCCACAGGAGATTTGTCACGCCACAACTGGGCTAAAGCTCCCGGTATTGCCAAACCAACAACGAGAATGACACCGAAAAATATCAGGCTCGAGCTGTTAATTGGTAATTGTTTTGTCAAGGTAAATGTCACAAGCAGTGCCACTGGAGCGATGATTGATAACGTCCTTGATAAGATAGCTGACGGATAGAGATTACCGCCCCAAAGTACCGACAAAACTGGGGAAGTCAGGGCGGGTGGCACCATCCAAAAAAGCACCCACATCACTTTGTACAAATCCCCCGAACCTTGATACAAGATTCCAGAAAATATTAAAACTAGCCCCACTAACCATCTCGCCAACATCCACGCATAGACTATATACTTCACAGTTGAAGTAACTTTGCGTTTACTCGCTGCAAAGTCAATGTCCAAGTAAGTATAAAACGTTGAAGCCGCCAGACAAATAACAATTATTGCTCGAAATAGTTCTGAAGGAATTCCGACTGAGGAGGCGCTTATTGCCCGAACCCCGCATCCCAGTAAGAAAGCAGCAGCATACAGCAAAATTGCCCACATAATTGACAGATCGTTGATCTGTTTGCGTACCGAAGCTGCACCGCCAGATTCCTTCCCGCGAAATTTGACTAGCTCCTCACCACTGAGAGCTTT